>NZ_JAOWHJ010000072.1:0-85722 GCF_030332695.1 Citrobacter sp. Cpo089
CCCGGCTGTATGCGCGAGGTTACCGACTGCGGCCTGAGTTTTTTAAGTGACGTAAAATCGTGTTGAGGCCAACGCCCATAATGCGGGCAGTTGCCCGGCATCCAACGCCATTCATGGCCATATCAATGATTTTCTGGTGCGTACCGGGTTGAGAAGCGGTGTAAGTGAACTGCAGTTGCCATGTTTTACGGCAGTGAGAGCAGAGATAGCGCTGATGTCCGGCAGTGCTTTTGCCGTTACGCACCACCCCGTCAGTAGCTGAACAGGAGGGACAGCTGATAGAAACAGAAGCCACTGGAGCACCTCAAAAACACCATCATACACTAAATCAGTAAGTTGGCAGCATCACCAAAAACTAGAATTAATCGAAACGTGCCAACATTTCTTTATTCAGCGAAAAGTATCCGCCTGGATTAATTTAACGCCAGCAGTTGCTAATACTTTATTATCAGATACTGAACTTGCTTCACAAGTTGAACGATTTTCATTTCTGGAGCTGACTATTAATGAAAGCTATCCGGAGTTAAACAAAGGTAAAGATAATCCAATATTGGCCGCACTTGCTGCGCGATTTCCATTAGTCCTGACAAACTATGGTTCTGGTGGTATATCAACCCGGGCAATTTTTGACGGCCTGTTCAAACGCGTCGTGCTGGATAAAAACTTTGTTCAACAAAGGATTGCACATATTTCGTTTGAACCGTTTATGCGGGCTATTCTGGCGCAACTATCGCCCAGCTGTGAGTCAATAATCATTAGCGGAATTGATACACAAGAGATGCTGGAGCGCGTCTTGCCTGTGGGATTCAGTGCCATGCAGGGAGGATTGTGGCCTGCGGTGCCTCCTGCGCAGATAATTTCGCTCGCTAAGATATAACCCTTTTATTTGCTGGTGTTTAACAGGCTATTAACAGTCTACACTAGAGGCAGGAGGCCCTATGACCCTGTCTTTTACCACTCGCTGGCGTGATGAACTACCAGCAACCTATACCGCGCTTTCACCCACCCCTCTGAAAAACGCGCGCCTTATCTGGCATAACGATGCGCTGGCGGAGCAATTAGCAATTCCTGCGGCGCTATTTGATATTCCGACTGGTGCAGGCGTTTGGGGAGGCGAATCGTTGCTTCCCGGGATGTCGCCTTTAGCCCAGGTTTATAGTGGGCATCAGTTCGGCGTCTGGGCTGGTCAGCTTGGCGACGGACGTGGGATCCTGCTGGGCGAACAACAGCTCGCGGATGGTTCAACGTTTGACTGGCACCTGAAAGGCGCCGGACTTACGCCGTATTCCCGCATGGGTGATGGGCGTGCCGTGCTGCGCTCGACCATTCGTGAAAGCCTGGTCAGTGAAGCGATGCATTACCTGGGAATACCGACCACGCGGGCATTGTCGATTGTCACCAGCGACACGCCGGTTTATCGCGAAACGGTCGAAGCGGGGGCAATGCTCATTCGCGTGGCGCAAAGCCATATGCGGTTTGGCCATTTTGAGCATTTTTACTATCGCCGAGAGCCGGAAAAAGTGCGCCAGTTGGCTGACTTTGCGATTCGCCATTACTGGCCGCAATGGCAGGAAGAAGCCGATAAGTATCAGCTGTGGTTTAACGATGTTGTCACGCGTACTGCGACGTTAATCGCTGACTGGCAGGCGGTAGGTTTTGCACATGGTGTTATGAACACGGACAACATGTCGATTCTGGGTCTGACGATGGATTACGGTCCATTCGGTTTTCTTGATGATTACGTGCCCGATTATATCTGCAACCACTCTGACAACCAGGGGCGATACAGTTTCGATAATCAACCGGCCGCCGCGTTGTGGAACCTGCAACGTCTGGCGCAAACCCTGTCGCCATTTATCCCGGTCGAGGCGCTCAATGATGCGCTGGACAGTTACCAGCTGGCGCTGTTAACTCGCTACGGTCAGCGGATGCGGCAAAAGCTCGGCTTCTTTAGCGAGCAGAAAGACGATAACGAACTGCTTAGCGAACTGTTTAGCCTGATGGCGCGAGAAAGAAGCGACTATACGCGAACGTTTCGCATGCTCAGCGAAACGGAGCAGCACAGTGCGCAATCTCCGTTGCGCGATGAGTTTATCGACCGCGCAGCATTTGACGACTGGTTCACGCGGTATCGCTCGCGCCTTCAGCAAGACAATATTGCCGATGCAGTCAGACAAACACAGATGAAGGCGGCAAATCCGGCGATGGTATTACGTAACTGGCTGGCGCAACGGGCGATTAGTCAGGCAGAGCAGGGGAATTCCGCCGAACTGCATCGGTTGCACCAGGCGTTGCGTACCCCGTTTGCCGATCGTGATGATGACTATGCCAGCCGTCCACCTGACTGGGGCAAACGGCTGGAAGTGAGTTGTTCAAGCTAAGGGGCCAGAAATACCTGCGGGGAGGCGTTGGCCGGATGCTGGCCAACGTGTACCTGAGCACCGTACCAGCGCTTCAGATCATCGGCCTGTAACACAGTTTCCGGTGTTCCCTGCGACACCAGCCTGCCGTTGTGCAGCAGCACTATTCTGTCTGCCCACAGTGCGGCGAGGTTCAGATCGTGAAGCACAATGCACACATGCAGCCCACCCGAAGCGGTTAGCGTTTTTAGCATGCGCAACAAATGCTGCTGGTGGTAAAGATCCAGCGCGGAGGTCGGTTCATCAAGGAATAACCAACCGCGAGGCGCGCCATCGCACCAGAGTTGCGCCAGTGCACGGGCTAACTGCACTCGCTGTTGCTCGCCGCCGGAAAGCGCGGCGTATTGCCGGCCTGCCAGAGGCGTACATCCGGTCATCTCCATTACCTGTGCAATAAGCCCAGGTTCCGGTCGTTGGCTCCAGGGCGCGCGCCCCATCGCGATGACGGCCTCTACCGGCCAGTCAAACCCCAACTGTGTTTGCTGACGCATCACCGCCCGGTGTCGTGACAGCTTCTGGGTAGGCCACTCCTCCAGCGGTTTGCCCGACAGCACGCAGCGCCCGGTAGCCGGTTTCAGAAAACCGGTCAGCAGTCGCAGTAGAGTGGATTTCCCCGCACCGTTCGGACCGATGAGCGCCACCAGTTCACCTTTTGTAAGGGCGAGCGATACGTCGTCAATCACTGGTCTGCCAGCTACGTGATAGTGAAGCCCTTCAGCGATGAAATGTTCAGCCATGCGCTCCTCGCTGACGAAAAATAAGCCATAAAAACCACGGTGCGCCGAGAAGACTGGTCAACAGACCGACCGGCATCTCCGCAGGCGCAACCGCCGTACGGGCCAGTGTGTCGGCAATCAGCAATAAAAACGCGCCCGCCAGCACGGAACCCGGAATAACGGCCCGATGGTCTGAGCCGAGCCACATACGTATTAAATGTGGGATGACCAACCCGATAAAGCCAATCACGCCGCTTACCGCCACGGCTGAGGCAACCAGTAGTGCGCTACAAAGCAGCAAAATACGCTGGATTGTACGCACATCAACGCCGAGATAATGCGCCTCTTCCTCACCCAGTTGCAGAAGATTCAGCGCCGGAGCAATTCGCCAGATGATCAGCACTGTCGGGATTGTCAGTGAAGTGACAGCCAACAGTGTGGACCACTGCGCGGCCCCCAGACTTCCCATTCCCCATAGCGACAGCTGGCGCAGTTGCGCATCATTACTGACCCACGACAAAACGCCAACCGCCGCCCCACAGAGCGCGTTAATGGCAATGCCGACCAGCAGCAGGCGTGAGAGTGAACCGTCGCGCTGTTGGCTAAGGATAAAAATCACTACGGTTGCCGCCAGCGCGCCGAAAAAAGCGGCCAGCATTGGAGCATACAACATCAGCAGCGCGGGCAAGGAGACAGGCAGCACCACCCACAGGGCCACAGCGCAGGCGGCACCACTGCTTATTCCCAGTAATCCAGGGTCTGCAAGTGGATTGCGAAACAGCCCCTGCATCACGCAGCCAGCGAGCGCCAGAGAGCCGCCAATCACCAGCGCAAGCAGGACGCGGGGCAGACGAATCGTGAGCCAGATTTGACGCAGTGCCTCATCGCCATCACGCCAGAGCAGACTTACCGGCAGGCGCAACGCGCCAAAACCGGTAGCCAGAACCGTCATTACAACCAGCATCAATGCCAACATCCACAACGAACAGGTGATCCGCCGGGACATCAGGGCAATTGCTCCGCTTTAGCTCGAAGCTGCAAAATAGCCTGTGGCGTGCGAACGCTGAAGCCCAACAGCGCCATATCGTCAACCTCCAATACCTGTTTATTCCTGCCGGCAGGTGTTTGCGCAAGTCCCGGTAGCGCCCACAGGTTTGCCTCGCCACCCATCGCCTTAACACCTTCTTGTGAAATCACTACCAGATCGGGCTGGCTGGCAATGACGCCTTCTTGTGACAGCTGCTGATAGCGATTAACGCCCTGCATCGCGTTGCGTAGACCTGCGGCACGAATCGCCGCATCGGCTCCGGTTTGCTGGCCCGCCGCCATCGCTGTCATCCCGCCATGATTGAGAATAAACAGCACACGTTTATTAAGTTCAGATGACGGGAGCGTCGCCAGTTCCTGACGTAACGTTGCGCGCAGCGTTTCGCCGTCGGCCTCCCGATGAGTAGCCTCGGCGATAACCCGAACTTTTTCATCAATCGCGTTAAGATCGTTGCTTGCCGGGATCGTGACAACCCTGACATTGCTCTGCTCGATCTGTTTTAACACCAGAGAAGGCTGCGCCTGCGCGCTGGCAAGGACCAGCGTAGGGCGTGTGGCAAGGATCCCTTCGGCGTTGAGCTGGCGCAAATAACCAACATCAGGTAACGCGGTTGCCGCAGCAGGCCACTGGCTGGTGCTGTCTCTCGCCACAAGGGAGGGTTGTGCTCCCAGTGCGTATACGATCTCGGTGACATCGCCACCGAGGGCAACAACTCGCTCCTCAGGTGCAGCAAGTGCGGCGAAGGGCAGCAGCGCGATCAGGGCCAGCAGTTTTTTCATGCGGCCAGTCCTTTTGGCGTTAGCGCGTCAATCTGTGTGCGCCATTGCGTCTGTTCCGGCTCGCCTTCCGTACGTTGACCATACAGTTGTGCGATTTGCGTACCGTCGGCAGCAAACAGTTCCAGACTGGTGACGTGACCATCGGCGGTCGGTTTGCGCGTCACCCACGTTTCGGCCACGCTCTCTTCCAGCAGATGCAGGGTAAAGGTTGGGTTGAAGATGTTCAGCCAGCCTTTCATCGGTACCAGTTTTTCAATCACACCGGTAAAAATCTGTACACAGCCGCGATTACCCACAAAAACCATAATTTCGTTGCCATCCTGACGCGCGGTGTCGAGTAACTGCGCCAGTGCACTATTAGAAACCTTACAGGCCAGATCGTCGCCCACCAGATTAAATGCCTGTTGGCGGGTGAGTTCATGGCGTTTCAGCAGACCGAAGAACTGGTGGACATCGGTCATCGCTCGCCACTCTTGATCAACGGTCTGTGCATCGACCGTGACGGCGGCAGGCGCAGAATTGTTGGCGGGTTGCAGCACCAGCGGCGGATTTTCTGCAAAGATGAAACGGGTCAGCAACGCCGCCCATTCCTCAACGAGGGTATTTTGCGTGGTATAGACCTTCAGCAGCGCATCTCCCTGATGGTCGAAGAACTGAATGCTCTGACGCTCACCATGGGCGGTTGTTTCGCTGATATGAAAGGTGCTGGCCCACTGATTCAGGAACAGACGCAGATCGAGGGCGCGCGGATTGAGAACCAGCCCAGCATGGCCGTTGAGGTGCTGATTGGTAAAAGCACCTACCTGCTCATGTACTGCGTATTCATTGCGGCAAATACATTTGGTTTCGCCCACTGTTTCCAGTGCGCTGAGAATTTCACGCACTTCGCCACGTAAGCGCCAGGCGTCGTGACCGACACGTGCAAAGGTCAGTTCGGCTTCGCTAATATTCATCAACCCCGCAATATCACGTGCGTATTTGCCAGGATTTTCTTTCTTCAGTTCCAGCCAGCGTGTGTAATGATTCATTGTCTCTTCCTTCCAGATTGCGGCCCCGGCGAACCGGGGAAAAGTGATTACCACTGATAACTCACGAAAATTTTGCCATTACGACCATCCTGCGGAATGCCTTGCGGCGACCAGTACTCTTTGTCGAAGGCGTTGCCCAGTACCAGCGTGGTGGTCATGCCTTTCAGCGCTTGTTGGCCCTGATAGCTCACGTAGAAATCGTTTACCGCATAGCCAGGCTGTTTAGTGTAGCTGTTGCTGATATGCGTGGAACGGTCAGCAAATGTCCCTATCCAGCCGACAGAGAAACCGCTGTGCGCAACCGGCACATTCAGTTTGCTGGTGACGGTATCCGGGTTAATGCTGGAAATGTATTCACCTGTGTCAGTATCTTTTCCGCGTGTGCGGTTATAGGCCATGTCGAGGCTGAACAGGTCGGTGGAATATTTCGCCATCACGTCCCACCCCCAGATTTTGGCGTTGGGTACGTTATAGGACGTGGTTGTCGCAGCGGCGAAATCGACGCTGGTGGAGATGTAATCTTTCGCTTTGGTGTCGAAATAGCTGGCTTTAAATTCGAGCGCGTCGCTCGCCATCAGCAGATCGTCAAAGCGCAGGCCAAATCCGTATTCCTGTGTTTCGTTGGTTTCCGGGCGCAGGTTAGGGTTAGGTACCCAGTAGTTGGTGTAAAAACGACCAATCGAGAAGTGTTTCGCATCGTTATACATCTCGCCCATAGTCGGGGCACGGAAAGCCTGAGCGTATGAACCGAACAGCATCAGCCAGTCAGTTGGCGCAACTGTTAATCCGGCGCGGGATGACCATTTGTCGGCATCGACATCTTCATAGCCGTCGCTGCTGCCGCGATAAGAGTCATAACGGGTACCGCCCAGCAGCGTAATCGGCAGGTCGCGCAGGGTGATTTCATCCTGTAGCCAGCCGGAGCTGAAATCGATCTTTGCCTCCGGGAAGCCAGTTGTTGCTCCTCCAGGCTGTTGTTCCTGACGATAGTATTCACCGCCGTAGGTCAACAGGTGAGATGCAAAAGAGTCGGTAAACAGGCGGCTGCGGTTGTCGATCTTCCCGCCTTTGGTGGTTTGCTTGCGAAATTCGCTAGTGTTATCTGCATTCTGAGCATTAATGCGCGCTTCGGACCAGTAGATACGGGCGTCAGCGTTCAGCCAGTCATTGTCCGCCGGAGCGAGCGAGTAGGTCAGTTGCGCATCACGCTGGATCGTTGAACGGTTGGTCATCGGGTTGCTGGCATCCGCCGTGCTGGTCTGCGGGTTTTTAGGTTCCCGGGCGTCATTGTTGTAGTAACGCAGCGAACCGGCCAGCGTCTGGGCGCTGTTAATTTTCCAGCTACCTTTCGCCAGCATATTGTTAATTGCTTCGTCATTCGGCGCAGTAGTACCGTCACTCTGGCGTAAATCACCGCGATCGCGGCTGGACCAGGCAAGCAGTCCGTCCAGCGTATCGGTACGGCCATACGTGCTGGCGCCCATGCCGAGACTGTGATCGCCGGTCGCCGCGGTACCGAACACGCGATAACCGCTGTTTTGCCCGACTTCCAGTAGATCTTTGGCATCTGCAGTGTCATAGGCGATCACGCCGCCTAACGCGCCGCTACCGTACAGTAGTGCGGAAGGACCACGCACGACTTCGATGCGTTTGATAAGCGCCGGGTCGAGGAAGGTACTGTTCAGGTGTCCGGTGTCGGTTCCCTGGCGAACGCCGTCAACCAGCACCAGAACGCCGCGTCGATCGTACCCGCGCAGATTCACGTCCTGGCCGTTGGTACGGCCCGTACCGTCAAGGGTCAGGCCTGGAACCCTACGTAACAGGTCGGCAGCTGAGCTGGCGGTTTGGTTTTCTGGGGCGGTGGCGTCAATGACACTGACCATCATCGGTGCTTCAAAGGCGCTACGGGCATTGCCGGTGGCGGTAACGGTCATATCCTCGGCCGCCGCATAGGCGACGGCGGGCAGGTTACTGACAATCGCCAGCGCCAACAGCGATGGGCGCAGGGAAGCGGTGTGCAGGTAAGGCATAGCAACTCTCCATTAGGAAATCGAAAAGCGCTGGCTGCCTGGGTATGACCTGGGTGGCTGGCGAAATGTGTTGTTTATTTAGTCAGAATGAGTTTTCCGGCTTGGGTCTGGCGCAGCAGGTAGTGCTGACCATCATGTTCTATGATCACGCGTCCTTCGTTACCCAGCAGGGTTTTACTGTCAATTCGTCGGTCGTTTGGCGCGACGGAAGGCGGTGTTTTGTCTTTTGCAGGCGTTGCCGTTGTGTTATCCATACGTGACATAGTGTTTAAAAATAACAATCAATGTAACAATGATAATCATTATCATCAAACTGCAAATTTGCGGCAAGCGTTTTTGTGAAATAATTGTGACGAGAACGTTTTTTGCACAACAATCAAGGGAAAACAAGGGATTAGCGCCGGGCAAAGTGATATTGCCCGGCGAACAGCATTAAAAACGGCTATCAACTGCAGAGGCGAGTTTTTCAACCAACAGTTCAGTATCTTCCCAGTTCAGGCATGGGTCGGTAATGGACTGACCGTAAACCAGCGGCTGGCCGCTAACGATTTTTTGCGTACCTTCACGCAGGAAACTCTCCGCCATGATCCCGGCTATTGCCGTTGAACCGTTACGAATTTGCTGGCACACGTCATCACAAACCTCCAACTGACGGCGATGCTGCTTCTGGCAATTACCGTGGCTAAAATCGACCACCAGATGCTCAGGCAGAGAAAATTCGTGCAGGGTATCGCAGGCGGCAGCAATATCTTCAGCATAATAATTCGGCTTTTTACCGCCACGCATGATGATATGCCCGTAAGGGTTACCGCTGGTCTGATAAATGGTCATCTGACCGGTTTTATCCGGCGAGAGGAACATGTGACTGGCGCGGGAGGCGCGAATCGCATCGACGGCGATGCGCGTGTTGCCATCCGTTCCGTTCTTAAAGCCGACCGGACAGGAGAGCGCGGAGGCCATTTCACGATGGATCTGACTTTCGGTGGTGCGCGCGCCAATAGCTCCCCAACTGATTAAATCGGCAATAAACTGGCCGGTCACCATGTCGAGGAATTCAGTCGCCGTGGGGACGCCCAGTTCGTTGACCTGCAACAGCAGTTTTCGCGCCAGTTCAATACCGTGGTTTACACGATAACTGCCGTTCAAATCCGGGTCGGAAATCAGGCCTTTCCAGCCTACGACGGTGCGTGGTTTTTCAAAATAGGTACGCATCACGATTTCCAGACGCGCCTGGTGCTTAGTGCGCAGCGCCTGTAATCGTGTCGCGTATTCCATCGCAGCATCAAGATCGTGAATCGAGCAGGGACCTACGATCACCAGTAAACGGGGGTCTTCACCATTTAAAATTTTTTCTATCCGACGTCGGGAGTCCGTAACATGACGGGCGACGGAGGACGAAACAGGATGCCGTTGCGCAAGCTCTGCTGGAGTGACCAGGTTGTCAATACGCGCAGTACGGAGTTCATCGGTTCTGTTCATTACTTGTCTCAGAAATTTGTTGCTTCAACGGCAGGACTACCGGGAAGTGATGTACATCACAATATCACACTCATCCTGCCTGGTGGCGAGCATAATAACAAAAAATCGAACCAATGCACTAGCATTCTAGTACATGCGGCGATTCAGTCCCATGATATCGAGGATCTTGGTAGCAATCTCTTCTACCGAATAATTGGTACTGTTCAGCCAGGGGATCTGGTTTTTCCGATAAAGCGCTTCCACCTCAGCAACTTCCATACGGCACTGACGCAGCGAGGCATAACGGCTGTTCTCACGACGCTCTTCGCGGATGGCTGCCAGGCGCTCAGGGTCGATGGTCAGGCCGAATAATTTATGCTGCAACGGCTTAAGGGATGCTGGCAGCACCAGATTATCCATATCATCGGCAATAAAGGGGTAGTTGGCGGCACGAATACCAAACTGCATAGCCAGATACAAACTGGTCGGCGTTTTGCCGCAACGGGAAACGCCAAGCAGGATCACCTGCGCCTGATCGAGGTTGCGCAACGAAATACCGTCGTCGTGGGCGAGGGTGTAGTCAATGGCAGCAATGCGCGCGTCGTACTTGTTGAGGTTACCGGGATTCAGACCGTGCGTGCGATGGGCGATAGGCGTAGGGTCGAGTTTCATCTCGTGTTGCAGTGGGGCAACCAGCGCCTGCACGATATCCTGACAAAATCCTTCGCTTTGCAGAATGATCGAGCGAATTTCCGGCAGGACGATGGAGTAAAACACCAAAGGGCGCACACCAGTTTGTTGATAGATCGCGTCAATCTGGTCTTTAACCGCGCGCGCACGACTCTCATTTTCCACAAACGGCAGCGTAATACTGCTGATCGTGACAGGAAATTGCGACATCACCGCGTGACCCAATACCTCGGCGGTGATGGCCGTACCATCAGAAATATAAAATACGTGACGATCAACAGCATTATCCATTTTGCTCATCCTGGGGCAGATATAATTCTCTGAAAGCATAAATTAAAATTTGCCAGAAGCGAATATTGCTGCATCTATTTTATAAAATGAAACGGTATTTTTATATTTACTGAAAAGTACATTTCATTTTTCGGAACAAATGTTTATACCGGTCGTTTTTGTGGTGATCCCGTGTGGTTCGCGGGTTTGCGCAAATGCGGAAACAATCTGAAAAAATAAAAAATAAAGTTGCTTGAACGATTCACCGTTTTTTTCGACGGAGTAAATATGCCAAGATAATTACGCAAAATTGAGTTTCCTAACCTCGTTCATATATAAGGATTGTTCGATGTCCAACAATGGCTCGTCACCGCTGGTGCTTTGGTATAACCAACTCGGCATGAATGATGTAGACAGAGTTGGAGGCAAAAATGCCTCCCTGGGTGAAATGATTACTAACCTTTCAGGTATGGGTGTTTCCGTACCGAATGGTTTTGCAACGACCGCCGATGCGTTTAACCAGTTTCTGGACCAGAGCGGTGTAAACCAGCGCATTTATGAGCTGCTGGATAAAACGGATATCGACGATGTCACCGAGCTTGCGAAAGCCGGGGCGCAGATCCGCCAGTGGATTATCGACACTCCTTTCCAGCCAGAGCTGGAAAATGCCGTCCGCGATGCCTACGCGCAGCTGTCAGCGGACGATGCCAATGCCTCTTTTGCCGTGCGTTCTTCCGCTACCGCAGAAGATATGCCAGATGCGTCATTTGCCGGTCAGCAGGAAACCTTCCTCAACGTCCAGGGATTTGATGCCGTACTGGTTGCCATCAAACACGTATTTGCCTCGCTGTTTAACGACCGCGCGATCTCTTATCGTGTTCACCAGGGCTATGACCACCGTGGCGTAGCGCTCTCTGCTGGCGTTCAGCGGATGGTGCGTTCTGACCTCGCATCCTCAGGCGTAATGTTCTCCATCGATACCGAATCCGGTTTCGACCAGGTCGTCTTTATTACGTCTGCCTGGGGTCTGGGCGAAATGGTCGTGCAGGGCGCCGTTAACCCGGATGAATTCTACGTGCACAAACCGACCCTGGCGGCTAACCGTCCGGCGATCGTCCGTCGCACAATGGGTTCGAAAAAAATCCGCATGATTTACGCGCCGACCCAGGAACACGGTAAGCAGGTGACCATTGAAGATGTCCCGCAGGAACAACGTGACATTTTCTCCCTGACTAACGAAGAAGTGCAGGAACTGGCGAAGCAGGCGGTACAAATCGAGAAGCACTACGGTCGTCCAATGGACATCGAATGGGCGAAAGACGGTCATACCGGCAAGCTGTTCATTGTTCAGGCGCGTCCAGAAACCGTGCGTTCTCGCGGCCAGGTGATGGAGCGTTATACGCTGCATGCTCAGGGTAAAATTATTGCTGAAGGTCGCGCCATCGGCCACCGCATTGGCGCGGGTCCGGTCAAAGTCATTCATGACATCAGCGAAATGAACCGTATCGAACCAGGTGACGTACTGGTTACCGACATGACCGACCCGGACTGGGAACCGATCATGAAGAAAGCAGCAGCAATTGTCACTAACCGTGGCGGCCGTACCTGTCACGCGGCGATTATTGCCCGTGAACTGGGGATCCCGGCCGTGGTGGGCTGTGGTGATGCGACCGAGCGCATGAAAGACGGTGAGAAGGTAACCGTCTCCTGTGCCGAAGGTGACACCGGTTATGTCTACGCTGACATGCTCGACTTTAGCGTGAAGAGTTCCAGCGTGGAGACCATGCCGGATCTGCCGTTGAAGGTGATGATGAACGTCGGTAACCCGGATCGGGCTTTCGACTTCGCCTGTCTGCCAAACGAAGGCGTCGGCCTGGCGCGTCTGGAATTTATCATCAACCGTATGATTGGCGTGCACCCGCGTGCGTTGCTGGAGTTTGATGACCAAACGCCTGAGCTGCAAAATGAAATCCGCGCCATGATGAAAGGTTTCGATTCTCCGCGTGAATTCTACGTAGGTCGTCTGACGGAAGGGATCGCGACGCTGGGTGCGGCGTTTTATCCAAAACGCGTCATCGTGCGTATGTCGGACTTTAAGTCCAACGAATATGCCAACCTGGTCGGCGGTGAGCGTTATGAACCGCATGAAGAGAACCCGATGCTGGGCTTCCGTGGGGCGGGCCGTTATGTTGCCGATAGCTTCCGCGACTGCTTTGCGCTGGAATGCGACGCAGTAAAACGTGTCCGTAACGACATGGGCCTGACTAACGTTGAAGTGATGGTACCGTTTGTACGTACCGTTGCTCAGGCGAAAGCGGTGGTGGAAGAGCTGGCACGCCAGGGGCTGAAACGCGGCGAGAACGGACTGAAGATCATCATGATGTGTGAGATCCCGTCTAACGCCTTGCTGGCCGAGCAGTTCCTCGAGTACTTCGACGGCTTCTCCATCGGCTCAAACGACATGACGCAGTTGGCGCTGGGTCTGGATCGTGACTCTGGTGTGGTTTCTGAACTGTTTGATGAGCGTAACGACGCGGTGAAAGCACTGCTGTCGATGGCGATTCGTGCAGCCAAGAAACAGGGCAAATACGTGGGTATTTGCGGCCAGGGTCCATCTGACCATGAAGACTTCGCGGCCTGGCTGATGGAAGAGGGGATCGACAGCCTGTCGCTGAACCCGGACACCGTCGTACAAACCTGGCTGAGTCTGGCTGAACTGAACAAGTAATATCATGCCTTATCCGGCCTATTCAACGTAGGCCGGATAAGATGCGTTAGCATCGCCATCCGGCGCTTTATACTGTAATACTCTCCACGCTCAAACGCTGAATAATATCCTGACGAAGCTGGTATTTTTGTACTTTACCGGACGCCGTGCGCGGTAATTTATCCACGATCACAATGTGCTCAGGGTATTTGTACTTTGCCACCCGCTTGCGGCTAAAAAAGGCCACCACTGATTCCAGCGACAACGAATGATGCGGAGGTTTTAGGACCACGTAAGCACACGACCTTTCACCTAAGCGTTCGTCCGGCATCGCGACAACACAAGCATCGTGAATGCGAGGATGCTGCAATAAAATATCCTCAACTTCGCGGCTGCTGATGTTTTCTCCACCACGGACAATGATATCTTTTTTCCGCCCGGTGATTTTGATGTACCCCGCATCGTCCATTCGGCATAAGTCGCCGCTGTAATACCAGCCGTCTTGATCCAGCGCGCGGGCGGTGAGTTCGGGTTCATCGAGGTAGCCCATAAACACATTGGGACCACGCGAAGCTTCTTCACCTTCTACCCCCGCGGGCAACGTATTGCGCGCTTCATCGACGACTTTAATTTCAACGCCTGCAGCGGCATATCCGTCCGTATTCATCATGCGAGAAAGCGAATCGTCGAGATTGACCAGCGCATGTGGTGAACTCTCAGTCGAGCCATAAATGCTTAATAATTTTATGCCGAGCTGCTGGCAGTCATGGGCAATCTTCTGGGGAATGGTTGTGCCCCCACATAAGAAAAAGCGTAGTGATGAGATATCGCTTGACCGCTTTTCCATGCTACACAACATGTCGTAGACGAAGGGTGTTGCGCCGAGCACACAGGTACAGCGCTGTTGCTCCAGCAGATCAAGACAGGCGGTTGGGGTGAAAATATCTAACAATACGCTGCGTGCGCCGATTAAAAACGGTGCGGTAACGCCATGCAGAAAACCGGTAGCATGTCCCAGTGGTGCGGGCATCAAAAACACATCCTGCTAGGTGAGATTGAGGCGGGCACAGTAGGCACGCTCGCTGGCAAGGATGTTGTTGTGGGTCAGCATTACGCCTTTTGGCATTCCCTCGGTACCGGAGGTAAACAACACCGCCGCCAATTCATCGGCGTGAACATTAATCGTCTGGGTTAAAGGCGGAGCTAAAAGCAGTTGACTGAGCGCCAGCGAGGTAGTTGCCGGAGCCAGTTTATCCACGGCAACGATCTGTTGCAGATGCGGCAACTGGTTTTGTAAGGGGAGGATCAGATCGACCGGTCGGGTCTGTTTAAACAGTGTCGGTGCGAAAAAAATCTTCGCTTTACACTTATTCAGCACCCATACCAGCTCTGCTTCACGCCACGCTGGCAGCAGCGGTACGGAAACGGCCCCGGTTTTCAGGCAGGCCAGGTAGATAATCGTAAACTCGCACCAGCCCGGTAACTGGAAGGCAATGCGATCGCCGGGTTGAATACCGCAGGCTAAAAACCAGGTTGCCAGACTGCTGGCCGCGCTGTCGAGTGCAGCATAGGTGTATGAAGCGCCATGGTTATCAACCACGGCGATTTTATCTGGCATGGCTCTGGCAGTTTGGTTCCAGTAATCGCCAAGCGAAGCATCTCCCCATAAACCCTGTTGCCGCCAGACTTCGCGACGTTCGGCGTTAAACGTTAGTGTGATACTCATGAAGTTATTCCCAGGATGATTTCGGCATACATCTGACCGGATGGCCGGCGTGGCCGATCCGGTGTACTACAGGCAAAATCCATTAGCCGTAGCGAAAATCAACGCCAAATGTTCCGACCGGATATTCCCATTGGTCGAGGATCGTGTCGCCGCACAGTACTCGACACGTTCCGCACTCCAGGCAACCAGCAGAATCAAAATGAATGTTTCCACTCTCATCCTGCTTATACAGCCCGGCGGGGCAGGCTTTCAGCAGCTTGCGAAATTCATTAAGGTCTGGATGTTCGGCCAGGATAATGTGCGGGTGGCCTTCATCGACATTGAATTTATTGACGCCCAGTTTGACGTCAACGTTAACGGTATTGTCCTGATTCATAGTGCAGTTGCCCCCTTGATACCGTCTTTCAGTAAGTTCATCAGCCCGATTTGTTTTGCGTGGGACATAATCATCTTGCGAACCGGTTGATTTGGACGTCCGTCAACGGTGAACATATCGCTCATGATGTCGGCCACCATACGCGGATACTGGGTGAACAGCCGTGGGTTTTCCATTAGCGCCGGGATCTTGCGAAAATGCTGTAAATCACGCATTACACAGCCCTGTTCGAGCGCGCGCTTGTAGTCCATCAGGCTGTTGGCAGAGAAATCCTGGCGTTCTTTTGCTGCAATGGCTGTTTGGGCCGCGGCTTCTGCGGAAGCGATGGCCAAATCCATACCTCGCACCGTGAAACCCAGGTTCAAACAGAAACCGGCGGCATCGCCCACGATCATCACACCGTCATCGACCAGCTTTGGAACCATTGCCAGACCGCCTTCCGGAACCATATGCGCGGAATATTCCAGTAGTTCTCCACCGGCAATCAATGGCCGAATAGTTGGATGTTGCTTAAAGTCTTCCAGCATTTGTGGAATACTTTTTGTGGCATGAGCAATATCCCCCAGACCACACACCAGACCCAGAGAGATGGAGTCCTGGTTAGTATACAAAAATCCGCCTCCCATCAACCCATCAGACGGTGAGCCTGCAAACAGCCAGGCCGCGCCTTCATTACCTGAAAGATTGAAGCGATCTGCAATGACCGCTGGAGGTAAGCCGATCAGCTCTTTTACGCCAACGGCATAGTGATGTGCAGAAGAGGGCGGAACCATCCCCAGGGAACGCCCCAGCATAGAGTTGACACCATCGGCAAGGATGACAATATTGGCTTCCAGGATATCGTCGCCGGCCTGAACTCCGGTAACCTTATTTCCTTCGCGGATCAGGGCATCGACGCGCACGCCGGGAATGAACTGCACGCCAGCTTGTTCCGCTTTTTCCATTAGCCATGGGTCAAGTCTGTTGCGCAAAACGGTATACGAATCCTGCGTTGGTGCGTCAGCCTTTTCACGATGAAAGTCGAGAGTGACGGCGCTTTCTTCGGTCAGAAAGGAGATTTTTTCGCGGGTGACTTTACGCTCGAGCGGCGCTTCCTGCGCGAACCCCGGCATGATGCGCTCAAGACTATGTGCATAGAGTCTTCCGCCGGTCATATTTTTACTACCTGCACTGTTTCCGCGCTCGATGACCAGCACGTCCAGTCCGGCCTGAGCCATCACGTAGCCTGCAACCGTACCCGCCACGCCAGCACCGACCACAATGGCATCAAATTTTTCATCTGACATGCTTTATGCTCCCTTCCCGCTGCGAGGGCAGCGGGATATGTGCGTTAAAAGTGGGGTTAGCGGCTGAGATGCTCGATAAGAGCCGGAACGACTTTGTAGATGTCGCCGACCAGTCCGTAATCGGCGTAATTGAAAATAGGGGCTTTCTTATCTTTGTTGATGGCGACAATGACTTTCGCGCCGTTACCGCCGACCATATGCTGAATTTGTCCTGAAATGCCGAGGGTGAGGTAAAGGTCCGATTTCAGTAACACGCCAGAAACGCCGATGTAGCGTTCGCGTTCCATCCAGTTTTCGCCTTCGGCAATCGGTCGTGAACAACCCACTTCTGCACCCAGTACAGATGCCAACTGGTGCACCATCTCCAGATCGTTTTGCGCAACCAGGCCGCGGCCCACACCCACCACACGTTTGGCTTTGCTGAGATCCACACTGCTCACGGATTTGGCGCGACGTTCCTGGCACATAATTTCATGGTGCGGTGCGATGTAAGGTGCAGAGACAACAGGACAGGTATGTGAAGCATTAGCCTCTACCGGTTCAAGTACGCCTGGGGCAAGAGTGATAATTGCCTGAGTTGTTTTGATTTTTTCTTTGCCGAATGCCAGGCCACCGTACATACGGTGTTCTGCGAACAGTGAGCCATCATCAAG
Organism: Citrobacter sp. Cpo089; assembly: GCF_030332695.1. Taxonomy (NCBI): domain Bacteria; kingdom Pseudomonadati; phylum Pseudomonadota; class Gammaproteobacteria; order Enterobacterales; family Enterobacteriaceae; genus Citrobacter; species Citrobacter sp. Cpo089. The sequence continues at coordinate 17,188 of NZ_JAOWHJ010000072.1, forward strand.
CGTTACCGACGTGGCGTCATTTACCATCGCTGCATTGAGTTGAATACTTAACCGTGCACCAAGGGATTTAGCGCGTTTAGTAGCTGGCATCAGCAATAGCCCGGTATGTTCTTGTATCAGGGCGGCGATGGTCTCGGCAAAATTTTCAACACGCTGTAAACCAGACGTTGTTTCAAGCACGACAATCTCATCGGCACCCAGAGGTTTAACCTGATTGGCCTGTTCGTTGCCTTGTACAATAAGGTGTACCTGTTCACCCCACAGGCGTGCGCCGGACATTAATTCTGCATAGCGTTCTACGTTATCGCTGAACACCCATACGTTAGCTAATTTACTCATGATAATTTCTCTCCGTTGGGCTTAGTTCAGGGCTTTTTTCAGATGTTCAGCCAGCTCGGCGATGGCTTCTGCTGAGTCATTTTCCAGAATGATGTGCTTACGTTCTGTTTGTGGCGGAACGGTGAGGCTCACCAGTTCTGCTAACGGTGAGGCAGGTGTCCAGCCAATATCGCTGGCTTGCCACGGTGTGACCGGTTTTTTACCTGCGCCCAGAATGGCTTTCATCGAGGGAATACGTGGCGTGTTGATATCCGAGGTTACGCACAGCACGGCGGGGAGCGACAGTTCAATCACTTCAACTTCGTCTTCCAGCGTACGTTCAACCACAATGCGATCGCCGTTACGTTGGATGTTGCTGACGGCGTTAATCACCGGAAGTTGTAAGAGTTCGCCAACCAGTAAGCCAACCTGCTGGGCGTAGATGTCTCCAGACCCTTCGCCGAACAGCATCAGGTCGAATTCAATGTTTTTGGCCGCGCAGGCCAGCGCCTGAGCCGTGTCTCGCGGTAATGAATGCTCCAGTTGGGGATCCTGCACCATAAACAAACTGTCCGGCCCGCGGGACAGTACGTCTTTACGCACTTTGGAGTTTTGCAGTAGCGAGCCGCCAACCGTTAAGGCGACAATTTCATCACCTTCCGCACTAAGTTGCGTCGCGGCCTCTATTGCATTCAAATCAAACTGACTGATTTTGGCATCGGCCCGGTCAAAGTTAAGCGAACGTTGTGGGGTAACAACAATGTCCTGTTCTTCAGGCACCAACTTAAAGCAGGTTATTAGTTTCATGGCATCTCCAGTGATTCTCGTGTGGATGATGACGGGGAGTGCCATCATCAACAGTAGGGAAAATTGACTGAAAATAGTGTGCGGCAGAGGGAGACTGTTTTCGACGGGGCAATCTGTTTTCATTCCCAACAATCTTGCAAAAAAAAGGACTTTAGGAATGCTGAGTTTATGAACGTAAAGAAGACGTCGGGTGTTAAAGTGATAAACATGGAAATAAAATCGAGGCGCTTTTTTGAGAAATGGATCATATTTTTATGCGATTCTGCACGCACTATGTTTCTGGTGTGTAAATTATTATTGCTGACTTAATAACATTTATACTTTCCTATTATTTTAAAATAAAAACAATTTGCACGAGCAGCGTGCTGGAGTTGGAGGTGTCATCTTGCAGACGACGCAAATAATTTTGTTTCGCCTGGACAGAATAACGTTGTATAACGTCATCATCGTTTTTACTTTTCGATATTAATTATCCGCAAAATAACTGCCTTTCGGTGGAGGTTGTCATGTATCAACGCTGTTTTGATAATGCCATGGAGACCCTTTTTGAACAGGGGAAAACCCCGAGATTTTCGCGATTCGTCATCAGTGATGATCCTAACTGGGAGTCGGGCCATCATGTTCATGACAATGAAACAGAGCTTATCTATGTAAAAAAGGGTGTCGCAAGACTAATTATCGACTCTTCGCTGTATGTCGCGCATGCGGGTGATATCGTGGTGATAGAACAAGGGCGGTTACATGCGGTTGCTTCAGATAGCAGCGCACCTGCAACCACTTACACCTGTGCGCTCTACGGCTTTCGTTTCAACGACTGGCAGGAGAACCAACTCTTGCAGATGCACTCGTGTCCGGTTATTAGCGTCAGCCAGGGCAAAGAGGTTATTAAAAGTATCTTTAATGAACTGAGTGTTATGCTCCCGCAGAGCAAGAATAACCTGACGTCTTCCGCTTATGGCGCCTTCGCTTATGCATTAACCGTTTTATATTACGAAAACTTTAAAAATGCTTATCGTTCTGAGCAGGGATATATTAAAAAAGATATTTTAATTAAAGATGTGTTGGTTTATTTAAATAACAATTTCCGAGAGAAAATTACGCTGGAACAGTTGTCTAAGAAATTTCGTGCCAGCGTGAGCTATATCTGTCACGAGTTTACTAAGGAGTATCGTATTTCGCCGATTAATTATGTGATTCAGCGGCGAATGACAGAGGCAAAATTTTCCCTGACGAATACGGAGTCCTCGTTGGCAGAAATTTCCTGGCGGGTAGGGTATGAAAACGTCGATCACTTTGCCAAACTCTTTCAGCGGCATGTGGGTTGTACCCCCAGCGATTATCGTAAGCAGTTTAAAAATAACCTTGTAGAACAAGAATGTTTGATGCCAGAAATATGATTCACCTGGCACGTGCCGGATAACGCATTTGCGCTATCCGGCAAGCATTACTGCTTACTTATTCTGATAATCTTTCAGGATTTGGCGACCCGCGACGTAAATCATGATTTCATCTGTACCACCGCCAATGCGTTCACAGCGGACATCACGCCAGAAGCGGGAAACGCGTGCTTCGTCGGTGTAACCCAGCCCACCCATAATCTGAATGGCGTCATCAATCACTTCCATTGCAGTACGTGCACAATACAGTTTTGCCAGCGCTGCACTGGTGCGCAGAGACTGTTCCTGATCGGCCTGCCAGGCGACTTTTAACACCATATTGCGCATGTTATCGATTTTAATCGCCATCAGCGCCAGTTTTTCCTGGATCATCTGATTGTGACCAATTGGCTTACCGAATGCGATGCGCTGGTTGGCGTAACGGGCGGCATCTTCGAAGGCGCATTCAGCAAAACCGGTACTGCGCGCAGCGTTGATCAAACGTTCCATCTCGAAGTTGTACATGACGTTGAGGAAACCCATGCCTTCCTCTCCGACCATATCACTTTCATCCACTTCAACGTCATCAAGATAGACTTCGCATGTGCTGAGCATATGCCAACCGATTTTGTGCAGCGGATTAACCTTAATGCCGGGTTTCTTCGAATCGACCCACCACAGCGTAAAGGCTTTTTTCGGATCTTTTGGTTCTGGATCGCGGGCCAGTACCAGCATATATGGATACTCTTTCGCGCCGGTGATAAAGGTTTTCTGCCCGTTGAGATAGACCTTACCGTTTTTGCGAGTGTAACTGGTGGTCGCGCTGTTGTTGTCGGAACCCGCTCCCGGTTCGGTTAATGCCAGCGCATACGCTGGATCGCCAGTTTCCATGGTGCTTTCTGCGGTCTTACGCAGCTGTTCGGCGGATCCAAAACGACGCATACTGTGAATGCACTGACCGTTAGTGATCAAAAAAGCGGGTGCGCCGCATTTTGAAACTTCCATCAGCGCCAGCATCTGTGTGACGTAATCCGCCGGGATGCCACCAAACTCTTCCGGAACGCCCAGCATCGAAATACCGTTGTCCGCCAGGGCACGCATAAACTCTTTCGGGTAGGTCGCCGTCTGATCACAGGTACGGAAATATTCTTCCGGGAAATTGCTGGTAATCAGTTCTCGAATACTGGCAAGTAGCAGTTCTTGTTCTTCAGTTAAAGAAAAGTCCATCATGGTACTCCTTTTAATTGGCGGCGTCGGGTAATACAAAACCCATCGAGGCATCGATAAATAATCTTTCGTCCATCAACTTCAGATTTGGCGAAATAATTGGCGTGAAATCCATCTTGTCCAGGATGTCTTCCTGTAAAGAGACTCCCGGTGCAATTTCGATTAAATGAAGACCATCTGCTTTTAACGTAAATACAGCGCGCTCAGTGATGTAACGCACATCAAGTCCACGTTCGAGAGCAATTTTTCCGCTGAAAGTCACTTCAGGTAATTCGTTGACGAACTTTTTCACCCGACCTTCCTGCACAATATTTAACTTGCCATCGGCAACTTCCGTTTTCAGACTTCCGGCAGTTAACGTGCCGCAGAAAATAATTTTTTTGGAGGTGGCGCTAATATCGATAAAACCGCCGGTACCCATGATTTTGCCATTGAATTTATGTACGCCGACGTTGCCGTGGCGATCCACTTCGGCAAAACTTAAATAGCACACATCCAGCCCGCCACCGTGATAGAAGTCAAACTGGGAGGTCATATCCAGAATGGCGCGGGTGTTGACGTTGGCACCGAAAGCAATACCTTGAGAGGTGATGCCGCCAATCGGACCCGTTTCGACTGTCAGAATAAAATCGTCAGCACAGCCTTCTTCGCGCGCGACGAGACCAATGCCATCCGCAATGCCTACACCAACGTTGCCGACCGCACCTTTGCGCATTTCAAACAGGGCGCGTCGGGCCACCAGTTTACGCTGATTGAGCGGCAGGGAAGTTTGCTGGCTGTCATCAAGAACAAAATCGCCAGAGATAAAGCGGTTAACCGGCGCGCCACCGTACAGTTGCGTTTGGTCGGGGTCGATGACCACAATATCGACCAGATAGCCTGGAATACGTACCGACTTCGGATGCAACGTGGCTTTCTTCACCATTTTTTGCACCTGCATCATAACAATGCCGCCGTTATTGTGTACGGCCTGGGCAATCACCAGCGCATCGAGATACATAACTTCATCTTCAAAGGTGGCGTAACCTTCACTGTCACAGGTGGTGGCGCGAATAAAGGCGATGTTTGGCGCAATGGCTTTGTAATACAGGTACTCTTTGTTATCAATTTCCACCAATTTGATCAGATCTTCGGTGGTCACTTCATTCAGCTTACCGCCCTGTTGGCGAGGATCAACAAATGTACCGATGCCGATATCACTGAGGATACCTGGCTGGTGAGCCGCCGATGCACGCAGGGTTTGGGTTAATACACCCTGAGGATAGTTATAGGCAGCAATTTTATTTTGTTCCGCCAGGTCGGAGATTCGTGGTGATTGTCCCCAGTGTCCGCATAATGCCCATTTGACTAAGCCTTCCTGTGCCAGCGGGCTAATTCCCCGGTCGGCACGGTCACCCAGACCTGTAGGACTAATCAACGCTAAATTTCGTGGTGACTGAGAGTTTTTATATTTTTCAGCCAGTGCATTAATTAATGTTGTTGCTTCGAGAATACCCCCGCCTGCACCTAATACACAAAGAGTTGCTTCATCAGGAATATAATTGACTGCATCTGCAGCGGATAATACGGGTACCCGACCATCTATACGATTTGGCCTTGAAAATTTCATGTGAACTCCAGATTATATGCGTGCGTCTACCTGTCGCAATATTCGACAATAATATTGTGAGTTATATAATAACGCTTAATTACCGGCCAGATATCCGTGGTTAGACGAATATCTGGGGTAGGGCATTACTGATATTTATATGGATATATCTGTAATTAAGCCTGATGCAATATTGTCAATACAGTACGCAGGTCGGTGACCGAAATTTGTCCTGGTGCGGAGGCTTTTTTTACTGCCCCAAAGGTTGCCGCTGAACCGAAAATCTCACCAGACAGACGTGAAATCACCCCTGTTTTAGCCATCGACATGGTGATTATCGGGCGATCGGCATAGCGTTCTTGCATTTCCAGCGTGGCACTAAGCAGCGTCAGAACATCCGCTTTATTTTGCGGCATCAAGGCAATTTTCGGGATATCTGCGCCCAGTTCCTGCATTTTACGCAAGCGCTGAACAATCTCTTCCGCGGCTGGTGTCTTATGAAAATCGTGATTGGACATAATCACAGAGACATTTTTCGCGTGCGCATGCTCGACGGTCGCTTTGACCAGTTCGTCTCCGGTAAACAGTTCCAGATCGATCATATCCACCAGACCGCTGTCTACTGCCGCGCGGTTAAGTGCAATATAGTGCTCAACAGACAGAGCCTGTTCACCGCCTTCTTTGGCGCTACGGAAGGTGAAAAGCAGTGGTTTGTCAGCCATCACATCGCGGATGGTGCGCGCAGCTTCCAACACCGCCTCAATGGAAGAGACATCGGTGAAATGGTCTACGCGCCATTCCAGAATGTCGAAATCCGCTTCGCGATAGGCCAGCGCTTCGCTTTTTACCGTTGCGATGTCTTTACCCATCAGCGAGACAATGATTTTCGGCGCACCCTCGCCAATAACGAGGTTTCTTACGGTTACGGTTTTCATTGATTACCCTTTAACTATTGTACAAATGCTTGCCCGTCAGGCGGCAAAACCCATAACCTGTTTCACATAATCCAGTGGGAAATCTTTCCCGGTCCAGAGCTTGAACTGTTCAGCCCCTTGCCACAACAACATGCCGTAACCATCAATTGTTTTGCAACCAGCATTTTGTGCCTGCTGCAATAATTTGGTCATATGCGGGTTGTAGACGCATTCGGTTACCAGCAGTTCCGGACGCAGCAGGGAAGCGTCGGTCACGAGAGATTCATTTTCCAGCGGCTTCATGCCGACTTTAGTGCCGTTGGTCAAAATATCTGCGCTGGCAAGTGCGTCAGCAAAAGCCTGGCGATCGGCGAGATCGATAACGGTGACCACGCAGTCGGTGTTTTCATTGACGCGTTTGGCAAACTCCTGCGCTTTGGTAAAAAATTCATCCTGGCGGTTAAAGAGTTTAATTTCTTTGATGCCTTCAATCGCTGCCTGTGCACCAATCGCCGTCGACGCACCGCCTGCGCCCAACAGTACCATGGTTTTACCTTTGATATCGAAACCACTTTCCTTAATTGCACGAATATGGCCCGTGCCATCGGTATTGTAACCACGCAGGTAACCATCATCATTGACGATAGTGTTAATTGCGCCGACCAGCTTGGCTGCAGGTGTTAATTCATCAACATATTCACATGCCAGCTGCTTGTTGGGCATTGAGACCCCGGTACCCCGCATCTTTAAGGCCTTCAGCCCGGCAATGGCATTAGCAAACGTTGAGTTATCGACTTCAAACGCCATGTAAGTGAATGGCAATCCCGCTTTTTCTAATGCCTTATTTTGCATTTCAGGCGACAGACTGTGTCTGATAGGGTAGGCCATCAAACCAATCAGTTCATATTTTGCAGTTACGTCCATTTGATACTCCTTCTAAACAATTTATTGAAAATAACGCTCGCCCAACCGCACATCATTTTTGGGGATATCAAATACGCGGTAGTAACGAATAAAGACGATGATGGCGGTGACAAAAGCCAACAGAGCAAATGCAAGGTCCAGCAAAATAATGTATTGCAGACCAATGTTAGAGAGGTATCCGGTGATTAATGGGATAATAAAGTTAGCTACGCCACCCATCATCATATAAATGCTGGTGACTTTGGCTTTGCTCCTGGGAAAGAACTCCGACATCACCGAGACACCGAGCTGTAAAATACCGCCAGCGGCAGAGAATCCAATGAGAAATGAACCTGCGTTACATACCAACGGAGATGGGTATAAATAGATGACGGCTGCGGTGATGGTTGCCAGTCCGGCGTTAAATACATTCGCCCAAATAGGCCGTACCCATTTTTTCAACAGTGCGGCAAAGATAAATACGCAGACCAACGAACCCATACTGTAGTAAGAGATTGTTTTCAGGGCGTCGGATTCTGCCATACCGGCAAAGGCCATCGCATATTTCGGCATCCAGACTACGATGACGTAAAAAGTCGAAAAGGCAGCAACACCAAACATGACGGATGCCACACCTTCCAGCCAGACCAACGGTTTACTGTTCATCTGTGGCAGATCTTTCGCGATGCCAGCATCCACCATCTGGCTGGGGAAACGACTTTTTAGCAGCATCAGGGTAATGACTACAAACAACGCACCCGGGATAATGACCGCATAACCGTACCAGATATGGTTGAGCAGCATGGTGCTGACGACGATGGGATAGATCATCTGCCCAAACGAGACCATAGCTTTTACCAGGATAACGGCTGAGCCAGAGGCTTTAGGGAAGCATTCCATTAACGCCGGGTACCCACCGGTATCCAGTGCCGAGTTTGCCACGCCAACGCAAACGGCCAGAATAAAGGCAATCATCAGATTAGGGCTGGCGGGAATACCGAAGAAGAACAGTATATAAAGAATCGCCCCTAACAGAATGATAGCCCGACGACCAAATTTATCTGAGAGCACGCCAAAGAATAAGATACTCACCAGTCGCCCCAGACCAATGCCTGAAATCAAATAGGCAATTCCTGCATTGTCGGTGGAAAACTTTTCTGCAAGAGAGGTCATATTTTGCGCCAGTGTTATGACGCTAATACCGTGTAGGAAATAACTTAAATAAATACAGGTTATCGCCAAAAGAAATGGCGTATTAAAGGTCTTGCTTTGAGACATTTTCACAACTCCTTGCGGATTTTAAAATTGTTCTGTGCTCGTCGATATTGTTTAAATTGCGGCGACCTTGTAATTAATATACCGGGCGGCAGCCACAGAACCTACATAGCATGGCGTTTAAGTTACCAGGTATATTGCATAACACACTGTGAAATTGAACTCTGCCAGCCAGTGTTTTGCTGATGTTTTAAAATATATGCCAATTATTTTGCAGAAGGGGGGAACAATATTGCATCCACGCTATTCTACGGCTTGTATCATTTTTAGCTGATGCTTTGACGCGATGTGGCTGCGATAACCAATAAACAACGCCAACAGGAACCCGACAGCAGCTATGCCAGTATCAAACCACATGATGTGAGCAATACTGGTTTCTGAGAGTTTTGCTGTTATCAATGGAATGGTGAAGGTCGCAATGCTGCCCGCGCTATAGTAAATCCCGGTCGCTTTACCCTTCGCATGCGGAAAGCGTGCGGCCATAAGCGTTAAACCGATTTGCACAACGCCCCCGGCGGAAGAAAAACCGATGAGAAACGCAAAGATAATGACCACGTAGGGTGTCGGATGCAGACAAACCATCAGCAGTGCGACAAATGAGATAAACGTATACAGCATCAGCATCGATGTCGCGCGTTCTGCTTTTCGCGCCAGCGGGGCGGTGATCAGCACACACAGTAGAGAGCCGCAGGTATAAATGCTTAACAGTTTGATAGATAACGTATAGGACATTCCGGCGACAAACTGTCCGTATTGCGCCAGCCACTGGCTTACCAGGTAAAATGTTGCCATTGCGATGTAGCCGTACAGGGTGTAACTGGCAAGGTCGAGCAGGGAGCAACGATGTTCAGGTTGTGCGGTTTCCCGTTCTGCAGGTTGAGCCCGGATGATGGTATGAGGCCCGGGGTGTGGCGGAAACCGACAGCGAAACAAAAATACGCCGTTGAGTACCATAACGGCTGCAGCCAGCAGGAAGGACCAGCCAAACCAAAGTTCGGCCCACACCAGCAGACTGATAATCATTGGCAGCAGGAATTGACCGCTGGAGACGAAGGCTTTTATCAAAATATTGGCCGTGCTGGGTGAGCGGGGGAACGCCTCCATCAGGCTGGGATAGGTTCCGGCATCGAGAAAACTGTTTGCCATTCCTGCTAAAAAACCAAAAGCATAGGCAAGAACAATACTGTGAGTATTTATGATGCCAATAAAGAAAATCAGGTAGCAGGTCATACCAAGGATAATAAATGGTCTGCGACCGTAGCGATCGGAAAGCATCCCTGCCACTAATAAAACGCTTAAGCGGCCGATACCGAGTGAGGAAATAACAATCGAGACACCCGCAGCATTGGTTTGCCACTGTTGTTCCAGCGAAGACATATTGAGGCTCATCAGAATGACCCCCATGCCGTGAACCAGGTAATTTAGGTACAGCCCTATCGCAGTGGAGAAATAGGTGTTTTTCATAATGTGTTACTCAGCGAAGAGGCTAAATAGGTATGGCGTTGCAATCTCTTAACACATACGCTCGAGATCGTGAGCATAGAGTTCAACAGCAGCCGACTGATAGATTTTCCAGTCGAGAAAACCATCGTGGTGATAAACCGCCTGAAAAGCGTTCAGATCGGGGAAAAAACGCATGGTGTTATTACCGATACGGTTATTTATTTTGTCGATAATTGCATTAATTCTTAACTTCCTCCTGGCTTTCATTTCTGAACAAATGCGGATGATGTCGTCTGGAATTTCTCTTTCACCCTTTTCCCATTGTTGCCAGGCGGAAACATTGTCATCGCGCGCGATATACCTCGCGCTTTCTTCCACCGTCATAGCAAAAATATGGCGGATCGCCTGTAGCTCTAATGCGTTCATTATTTGGTCACTTCATAAAAGACGTTAGAATAGTAATAACATTGCTGTGGATATTTCGGCTTGAAGAGAGTCACAGTATTTTGTGCAATATTATTTGTTCCTTGACGGGGAAGATAATGTGTTGGTGCGTTAAGGTTGGTGGAGTGGCGCGTGAAGGATAAAAAAAAGCCCATCGTGGGAGATGGGCAAAGACTACACACAGCAATTCGTTGTTTCACTCAGGGGATTTCCATGCTTATAAATCAATGTGTTGATCTAAAGCCATGGGCTAATAGTAGGCATAGTGATTTTTTACGTCGATCAGATTCATCTCAATAGTTTAAAAACTGTAAAGGATTTGCGACACAAATGATTATTTTAAGAAAGACAAGGTTAGGTCTAATCCCGCAAGAGGGAGGATTGATTAGTATTGTTAAACAATCAGGCGGCGCTGCCGCCTGATGTTGGATTACTTATTGCGTTCGATTTCAGCAATTTCTTCGAGGATTTCATCCGGATTGGTACCTGGCGCAGGGGCTTCGTTTACCCAGGCGGAGAACAGACGCCAGGAAACGGCCAGTACCACTGGGCCGATAAACAGACCAATCATGCCGAAGGCAATCAGTCCACCGATGACCCCGGAGAGAATCAGGATCAGTGGCAAATCGGCACCCATACGAATCAGCATCGGTCGAATCACGTTATCCAGTGTTCCGACCACGCCGCTCCACACCAACAGCACGGTGCCCCAGGTGGAATCCCCCGTCCAGTATAGCCAGATAATGGCCGGAATCAGCACCGGCAACGGCCCCAGTTGCACCAGACAAGACAGGATCATCAATACCGCCAGCAGCGTGGCGTAAGGCACGCCGGTTACCGCCAGACCAATTCCCCCGAGCACTGCCTGCACCAGAGCGGTGACCACAACGCCCAATGCGACGGCGCGAATGGCTTGCGCGGCCAGCAAAATGGCAGCATCGCCACGTTTAGAGGCAAGACGGCAAGCGAAGTGACGAATACCTAATGCGACCTGTTCACCGCGCCAGTACAACAGGGCACTGAACAGCAGCATCAGACCACAGTGCATCATAAAGCGGCCGATATGCGCGGCCTGACCGACGAACCAGGTGGTGGTGGTACCGATATAAGGACGAACCTTGGCCATAATGGCCGAGCCGCCCATATCCAGTAAGCTGTGCCATGCGCCATACATTTTGGCACCCACCAGTGGAATGCTGTTCAACCATGCCAGATCCGGTAGCGTCATATCACCTGCGGTTACGGCATGGATTAGCGGCCCGCTGCCATCGACGATACTGTTAACCAGCAGCGCGATGGGGATGATGAACAACAGCACTAACAACAGCGTCATCACCAGTACGGCAAGTGAACGGCGTCCCCAGAGCAATTTTTGTAAGCGTAGCAGGATAGGCCAGGTCGCAATGACAATCGTGCCTGCCCAGGCAAAACCAAGGATAAAGGGCTGAACAATCCAGAGACAGGCCACAATCAGGATGGCTAAAAACAGCACCGATAGCAGCACTTGTGCAATATCCCTGGGCTGACGGAAATTTACCATAAATACTTTTCACCTTTGTCTTTGCGCCAGAACGTTGACGCGACGTGAATACTTAAATGACACCCTGTAATGATGAGCAATTTCAGCGGTTTTGAACAGGCGGATTCTGCCTGTAAATCTGCTGAGCGTATTAGAAAAAAATGTGATACAACAAACAAAGCAACACGCAAACGATTAAATTCACAACACAGACCGCAGGAAAGGGTCACTATAATGATTCCACAAATTTCTCAGGCGCCAGGTGTCGTTCAACTGGTGCTCAATTTTTTGCAGGCGCTGGAGCAGCAAGGATTCACGGGTGATACGGCAACGAGCTATGCCGATCGTCTGACAATGTCGACGGATAACAGTATTTATCAGCTGCTTCCTGATGCTGTCGTTTTCCCTCGTTCAACCGCAGATGTGGCGCTAATCGCCCGTCTGGCGGCAGAACCGCTTTTCTCGTCGTTGATTTTTACCCCACGCGGCGGCGGTACCGGGACCAACGGTCAGGCGCTGAATCAGGGCATTATTGTTGATATGTCCCGCTATATGAGCCGCATTATTGAAATCAACCCGCAAGAAGGTTGGGTGCGGGTAGAAGCCGGGGTGATAAAAGACCAGCTCAACCAGTTTCTGAAGCCATACGGCTATTTCTTTGCCCCCGAATTATCCACCAGTAACCGGGCAACGCTCGGCGGGATGATCAACACCGATGCGTCCGGGCAAGGATCGTTGGTTTACGGTAAAACTTCCGATCATGTGTTGGGCATCCGTGCGGTGCTGATGGGCGGTGATATTCTGGATACCCAGCCCATGCCGGTCGAGCTTGCCGAAATGCTGGGTAAAAGCAATACCACGATTGGCCGTATCTATAAGACCGTTTATGAGCGTTGTCGTGATAACCGACAGCTGATCATGGATAAATTCCCGAAACTTAATCGCTTCCTGACGGGTTACGATCTGCGGCACGTCTTTAACGATGAGATGACCGAATTTGATTTAACCCGCATTCTTACCGGCTCTGAAGGTACGCTGGCGTTTATCACCGAAGCCCGCCTTGATATCACGCCACTGCCCAAAGTCAGACAGTTGGTTAACGTTAAGTACGATTCGTTTGATTCGGCGTTGCGTAACGCGCCGGTGATGGTGGAAGCGCGCGCACTGTCGGTAGAAACCGTCGACTCCAAAGTACTCAATCTGGCGCGTGAAGACATCGTCTGGCACTCGGTAAGCGAACTGATTACCGATGTAGCGGATAAAGAGATGCTGGGCCTGAATATTGTCGAGTTTGCCGGTGACGACGAAACCTTGATTAATTCGCAAGTCAGCGCACTCTGCGAACGCCTGGATGGGTTAATCGCTCGTCAGGAAGCGGGCGTTATTGGCTGGCAGCTGTGTACCGAGCTGGCGGGTGTCGAACGTATTTACGCCATGCGTAAAAAGGCCGTCGGTCTGCTGGGCAATGCAAAAGGTTCAGCGAAGCCAATTCCATTTGCCGAGGATACCTGCGTTCCACCGGAGCATCTGGCTGACTATATTGCCGAGTTTCGCGCGCTGCTCGACAGCCATGGTCTGAGTTACGGCATGTTCGGCCACGTGGATGCTGGCGTGCTGCACGTCAGACCGGCGTTGGATATGTGCGACCCGCAGCAGGAAGTGCTGATGAAACGCATTTCTGATGATGTCGTCGCGCTGACGGCAAAATATGGCGGTCTGTTGTGGGGTGAGCACGGGAAAGGTTTCCGTGCGGAATACAGTCCAGCATTTTTCGGTGATGAACTGTATCGTGAACTGCGCAAAGTGAAATCGGTGTTTGATCCGCAAAACCGGCTCAATCCCGGCAAAATCTGTCCACCGGAAGACGTTGATGCGCCGATGATGAAAGTGGACGCGGTGAAACGCGGAACGTATGACCGTCAAATCCCGCTGGCCGTACGCCAGGAGTGGCGTGGGGCAATGGAGTGTAATGGCAACGGGTTATGCTTTAACTTCGATGCGAAAAGCCCCATGTGTCCGTCGATGAAAATCAGCCTTAACCGTATCCATTCTCCGAAAGGGCGAGCTACGCTGGTACGTGAATGGCTGCGTCTGTTGGCCGATCGCGGGATCGATCCTGTGCAACTGGAAAAAGAGCTACCGGAGAAACGCGCCAGTTTACGCACGCTGATTACCCGTACCCGCAACAGCTGGCATGCACGCAAGGGCGAATACGATTTCTCGCACGAAGTAAAAGAGGCGATGTCAGGGTGCCTGGCGTGTAAAGCCTGTTCCACACAGTGTCCGATTAAAATTGATGTGCCGGAGTTTCGCTCACGCTTCCTGCAGCTGTACCACACGCGTTATCTGCGCCCGTTGCGCGATCATATGGTGGCGACCGTTGAGAGCTATGCACCGCTAATGGCGCGGGCGCCTAAAACGTTTAACTTCTTCATCAATCAGCCGCTGGTGCGAAATCTGGCTAAAAAGCACATTGGAATGGTTGATTTACCGCTGTTGTCTGCGCCGTCGCTGCAACGCCAACTGGTGGGACATCGTTCCGCCAATATGACGCTGGAACAGCTCGAATTACTCAGCCTCGAGCAAAAAGCCCGTACGGTGCTGGTGGTGCAGGACCCTTTCACCAGCTATTACGATGCGCAGGTGGTCGCTGATTTTATACGTCTGGTAGAAAAACTGGGTATGCAGCCGGTACTGCTGCCGTTTTCGCCAAATGGCAAGGCGCAGCACATTAAAGGCTTTTTAAACCGTTTTGCCAAAACGGCGAAAAAGACATCCGAGTTTCTTAACCGTGTAGCGAAGCTGAATATTCCGATGGTGGGAGTTGATCCGGCGCTGGTGCTTTGTTATCGCGATGAATACAAGCTGGTGCTGGGAGAACTGCGGGGTGATTTCCATGTGCTGCTGGCCAACGAATGGTTATCGAAAGCTGTGGAAACACAGCAGTCAGTCGCTGTTGGCGGTGAACCGTGGTACTTCTTTGGCCACTGTACCGAAGTGACGGCTTTGCCGGGCGCGCCTGCACAGTGGGCGACTATTTTTGCTCGCTTTGGCGCAAAGCTGGAGAACGTCAGCGTGGGGTGCTGTGGTATGGCTGGCACCTACGGGCACGAAGTGAAAAATCACCAAAACTCATTGGGGATCTATGAGTTATCATGGCACCAGGCAATGCAACGATTGCCGCGTAACCGTTGTCTGGCTACAGGGTACTCCTGTCGCAGCCAGGTTAAACGCGTTGAAGGTACGGGCGTTCGCCACCCATTACAGGCACTGCTGGAGATTATAGGATGATCTGGAAACGTGAAGTCACACTCGAGGCGCTCAATGCCATGGGTGAAGGAAATATGGTTGGGTTGCTCGATATTCGTTTTGTGCACATTGGCGACGATACGCTGGAAGCGACGATGCCGGTGGACCATCGTACCAAACAACCCTTTGGGTTGTTGCACGGCGGCGCATCCGTGGTGCTGGCGGAAAGCATTGGTTCGGTAGCGGGATACCTTTGTACTCAGGGTGAGCAGAAAGTGGTGGGCCTGGAGATCAACGCCAACCATATCCGTTCTGCACGGGAAGGGCACGTCAGGGGCGTATGTCGTGCGTTACATACAGGTTCTCGTCACCAGGTGTGGCAAATAGAAATCTTCGATGAGCAGGGACGATTGTGCTGCACGTCGCGTCTGACGACCGCAATTTTGTGATGCATATTGCTTTTGGTCATTATCTGCACAGGGAATGGTGTTATACTGTGCAGGTTTTGAACACAAGCGAGGATGATATGTCTACCCAATTAGACCCGGCCCAACTGGCAATAGAGTTTTTACGTCGTGATAAAACCGATCTTTCACCGGCTCAGTACCTGAAAAGGCTGAAACAGCTTGAGCTGGAGTTTGCAGATCTGTTAGCACTCTCTTCAACTGAACTGAAAGAAGAGATCTATTTTGCCTGGCGCATGGGCGTTCATTGATTCCGGTATGCTTATCGTAACGAAACCCCGACATGCGTTCGGGGTTATTTTTTGCCTTAAATCTTCATTACCACTTCATCTCGCCACTGTTAACCTTCGCACTTAGTTCCAGCGAGCTTACGTCTGCAAGGCCTGGCCATGCTGCCGTCATGGTTTTAATCACATAGTCCGATCCTTTCTTCGCCCCTAGCGCCAGCTCAAACGACTGCAAATAGTCCTGAGTGAAGCGGATCGCTTTATCGCCGGTTGGGCGTTCACCAATGTAATGACCCGGGACCACCTGAGTGGGCTGTAAGCTCTGCATTTCGCTCAGCACGCTACGCCATGCACTACGTTGTTGTTCAGACTGTGTATCCGCCGTCCAGACATGAATACCTGAAGCCACGCCTGTGCCGCCAATAATGGCCCGATTCGCCGGGATCCAGATATACGCTGCATAATCGTTGGCGTGACGCAGTTCCAGCGTTTCGCCATCAACCGTGAACTGCGTTTGCGTAGTCGCCTGCGGAACGGTGAGCGATGTTGGCGCGCCGTCCTTCATTTGCGGGCCCCAGAACTGCAGCTTGGCCTCTTTGGTGGCGCGGATATGGTCTACCACCTGCGGCGTTGCCAGGACTTTTACCTGTGGGAAGGCTTTGACGATGGGTTGCAGACCAAAATAGAAATCCGGATCGCCGGAAGTGATCACGATAGCCTTCAGCGTTTTACCGCTGGCGCGAATCATCTGTACCAACTGTTCGCCATCTTTGGTGCTGAACTGGGCGTCAAACAAAATCGCCTCTTTTGGGCCAGAAACCAGCGTCGAAGAGACCGGAAAAATAGCTTTGTCCTGCGGATTATAGACGTCCAACTGTAGCGGCGCGGCGAAAGCTGAAGACGCAAACAGAGGTAACAGCAGAGCCAGAGTTTTAATTTTCATACCAGGTAACCTTGTGCAGGAAATTGTCTTTTGATAGTTCCCGTATTTTAAGGCAATTCGGATCTGTTAGAATTCCCTCATTAGGACATGCTGAGTTTCATAAAACGATCGGATGGGATGCAATGGACAGAGTGATGGCGGCAACGGTATTCAACCATATCTGTGATTTGGGCAGTCTGAGCGCTGCCGCGCGTGCGCTGGGGCTTTCCCGTCCGATGGTCAGTCGTTACCTTGACGAGATGGAAAAATGGGCAGGTGCAAGGCTTATCCATCGCTCATCGCGTCGCTTGACGATCACGCCAGCGGGTGAAGAGGCATTACTGAAGACGCGTTCTCTGGCGCAACTTTCGCTGGACATAGGTGCCGCCAGTGGCGCGCAAATTCCCTCCGGCACGCTACGTGTGGCCTGCGCCCATTTTACTGCCATGCATATTCTTGCTCCGGTTCTGCCGTCGTTTATGGAGCAATATCCGCAATTACGTATTGAGGTGGAGATCAATAATCAACCGGTAAGCCTTGTGGGGGAACGCATCGATGTGGCGATCCGCATAACGGAAAATCCCGAGCCAGGAACCATCGCCCGTCGGTTGGGCGACTGTAAATCGGTACTTTGCGCGTCCGCAGATTATTTGCATCAACATGGCACGCCTGAGACAATCGACGATCTCGCACGGCACAATTGCCTTTACTACAGCGGTTTTGCCGGACAATCCTGGCACTTTTTGGATGCTCAGGGGCAGTCTGTCTCCGTTGCAATCAAAGGGAATTTGAGTGCAGGGATCTCCTCGCTGCTCTGCGAGTCGGCGGTGGCAGGAATGGGGATCGCGTTGGTGCCAGAGCTGGAGGCGCAGGAAGGGCTGGCGCAGGGAAAGCTAATTCGATTACTGCCAGAACTTCAGCCTAAATGCCTGCCGATTTATGGTTTATACCTTTCACGTGAACATCAACCCGCAGGGCTACGCCTGCTGCTGGACACGCTCAGTGAGGCACAGTGTTAAATATGTGATTGAACGCGTTTATAAAAGAGTCAAACCGCAATTAGTGTTAAAAAAAACTAATCAGTGTATGAGATTATTCTTATCGCCCCTTCAAGAGCTAAGCCAATATGAGTGCCGGAGATAAGCGCCGGATGGGGCCGGAACCCTTAAGCCTGCCAACAAGCAGACTTAAGGGTTTTTTGTTGCTTGTTTATTATTTGAATTGTTTTTCCCTACCTTCATCCCCACCTATCCCTTAAATAGATATTTTCTATACATCTTTTGTCATTTGACCTGACTGAACGATTGGATTTTCATAATCCATTATTAATCAATGCATTGAACAAAATAATCCATCCCTGTAAACCCTCGTTGCAGGGTCTATGCTTAGTAAAAGTAGCCAAAAAGGGCGATTAACCCGAATGCCCCTGCTGTTGAGGGGTTGAAGTGATAATCATTATCACTAACATGATGTTATAGCTTTAAAGCTAGTGACTCGAGGTAACCCTATGGAATTGCATTCAGGAACATTTAACCCGGACGATTTTGCCTGGCGTGGACTGACGTTAACGCCAGCGGCTGCGGCGCATATCCGTGAGCTGGTGGCAAAGCAACCTGACATGTTGGGCGTACGGTTAGGCGTGAAGCAAACAGGGTGCGCGGGATTCGGCTACGTGCTGGATACCGTCCGCCAACCTGAAAAAGACGATCTGCTGTTTGAAACGGAGGGCGCCAGACTTTATGTGCCGTTGCAGGCGATGCCGTTCATTGACGGCACAGAAGTCGATTTCGTTCGCGAAGGATTAAACCAGTTATTTAAATTTCATAACCCGAAAGCCCAGAACGAATGCGGCTGTGGCGAAAGTTTTGGGGTATAGGCGGTACTATGTCTCGTAATACTGAAGCAACTGACGATGTCAACACCTGGGCTGGCGGGCACCTTAATTACAAAGAGGGCTTCTTCACCCAACTGCAAACCGATGAGCTGGCAAAAGGGATCAATGAAGATGTCGTGCGCGCGATTTCGGCAAAACGAAATGAACCCGACTGGATGCTGGAATTTCGCCTGAATGCCTTTAAAGCGTGGCTGACCATGGAAGAACCACACTGGCTTAAAGCGCATTACGACAAACTGAATTATCAGGAGTACAGCTATTACTCCGCACCTTCCTGCGGTAACTGCGATGAAACCTGTGCGTCTGAACCGGGAGCGGTACAGCAAACGGGCGCGAATGCATTTTTAAGCAAAGAGGTTGAGGACGCATTCGAACAGCTTGGCGTGCCGGTACGTGAAGGCAAAGAAGTGGCGGTTGATGCTATTTTCGACTCGGTATCGGTAGCGACCACCTATCGCGACAAACTGGCGGAGCAGGGCATTATTTTCTGTTCGTTCGGTGAGGCCATTCACGATCATCCTGAGCTGGTAAAACAGTACCTGGGCACGGTTGTCCCCGGCAATGACAATTTCTTTGCCGCGCTGAATGCGGCGGTGGCATCTGACGGCACGTTTATTTATGTACCGAAAGGCGTGCGTTGCCCAATGGAGCTGTCGACCTATTTCCGTATCAATGCGGAAAAAACCGGGCAGTTTGAACGCACCATTCTGGTTGCGGATGAGGGCAGCTACGTCAGCTATATCGAAGGTTGTTCAGCCCCGGTGCGCGACAGTTACCAACTACACGCGGCGGTGGTGGAAGTCATCATCCACAAAGATGCCGAAGTGAAATACTCCACGGTGCAAAACTGGTTTCCCGGCGATGGCAATACGGGCGGTATTTTGAATTTCGTCACCAAGCGCGCACTCTGCGAAGGCGAAAACAGCAAAATGTCGTGGACGCAGTCGGAGACCGGCTCGGCCATTACCTGGAAATACCCAAGCTGCATTTTGCGTGGCGACAACTCGATCGGCGAATTCTACTCAGTCGCGCTGACCAGTGGACATCAGCAGGCCGATACCGGCACCAAAATGATCCACATTGGCAAAAACACCAAATCGACCATTATCTCGAAAGGGATCTCCGCCGGACACAGTCAGAACAGTTATCGCGGCTTAGTGAAAATCATGCCGACCGCTACTAACGCCCGCAACTTTACCCAATGCGACTCGATGTTGATCGGTGCGGATTGCGGGGCACACACCTTCCCGTATGTGGAGTGTCGTAACAATAGCGCCCAGCTTGAACATGAAGCCACCACGTCGCGTATTGGTGAAGACCAGTTGTTTTACTGCCTGCAGCGCGGCATCAGTGAAGAGGATGCCATTTCTATGATCGTGAATGGTTTCTGTAAAGACGTGTTCTCTGAACTGCCGCTGGAGTTTGCCGTGGAAGCGCAAAAACTTCTCGCCATAAGTCTTGAGCACAGCGTCGGTTAAATTTTAAGGAAAGCACATGTTAAGCATCAAAGATTTACAGGTCAGTGTGGAAGATAAGGCGATCCTGCGTGGGTTGAGCCTTGAGGTTCGCCCCGGAGAAGTTCACGCCATTATGGGACCAAACGGTTCAGGGAAAAGTACGCTTTCTGCAACTCTCGCTGGACGGGAAGACTACGACGTCACTGGCGGAACGGTAGAGTTCAATGGCAAAGATTTACTGGAACTGTCGCCGGAAGACCGGGCCGGTGAAGGGATCTTCATGGCATTCCAGTATCCGGTGGAAATCCCTGGCGTCAGTAACCAGTTTTTCCTGCAAACGGCGCTGAATGCGGTGCGAAGTTACCGTGGCGAAGAGTCGCTGGACAGGTTCGACTTCCAGGACCTGATGGAAGAGAAAATTGCGCTGCTGAAGATGCCGGAAGATTTGCTCACGCGCTCGGTAAACGTCGGTTTCTCCGGCGGTGAGAAAAAACGTAATGACATTCTGCAAATGGCCGTACTGGAGCCTCAGTTGTGCATTCTTGATGAGTCAGATTCCGGCCTGGATATTGATGCGCTGAAAATCGTTGCGGATGGCGTGAACTCGCTGCGTGACGGGAAACGCTCATTCATTATCGTCACTCACTATCAGCGCATCCTGGACTATATCAAACCCGATTTTGTTCACGTTCTCTACCAGGGGCGAATTGTGAAGTCCGGCGATTTTACGCTGGTCAAACAACTGGAGGAGCAAGGTTATGGCTGGCTTAGCGAACAGCAGTAACGTGCTGCAACAGTGGCACCATCTGTTTGAGACGCAAGGGGAGACACGCTCACACCATGCGCAGCAGCACTTGCAACAGATGCTGCGTCTGGGGCTGCCAACGCGTAAACATGAGGACTGGAAATACACGCCGCTGGAGGGATTAACCAACAGCCAGTTTGTCAGTCATGTCGCTGAGATAACGTCAGCCCAATGTGCAGCGTTGTCGCCGACAATTGATGCTGTACGACTGGTGTTTGTTGACGGGCAATTCTTTCCAATGCTCAGCGACAGCACAGACGGTAGCGGTTTTGACATTACCATTGACGATGCGCGCCAGGCGCTGCCAGCGGCTATCCAACCGGAAGTGTTTTTGCACCTTACCGAAAGCCTGTCCCGTAGCGTAACGCACATTCAGGTGAAGCGTAACCAGCGCCCCGCGAAACCGCTGCTGCTGCTGCATATAACCCAGGGGCTGGCGGGCGACGAGGTGAATACGGCGCACTATCGCCACCATCTGGAGCTAGCGGAAGGCGCAGAAGCCACCGTCATTGAACACTATGCCAGCCTCAGCGAGCGTCGCCATTTCACTGGCGCACGCTTAACGATGAACGTCGCGGCAAACGCCCATTTGCGCCATATAAAACTGGCGTTCGAAAATCCGCTCAGCCACCACTTCGCGCATAATGACATTCAATTGGGCGCGGATGCTACTGCCGTTAGCCACAGTTTCTTGCTTGGTGATGCGGTATTGCGCCATAACACCAGTACGCAGCTTAACGGCGAAAACACCACGCTTCGGCTGAACAGTCTGGCGATGCCGGTGAAAAATGAAGTCTGTGATACACGGACCTGGCTTGAGCACAATAAAGGGTATTGCAACAGTCGCCAGCTGCATAAAACGATTGTCAGCGATAAGGGGCGGGCGGTATTCAATGGTCTGATCAACGTCGCCCAGCACGCTATCAAAACCGACGGTCAGATGACCAACAATAATCTGTTGCTCGGAAAGCTGGCGGAGGTGGATACCAAGCCACAGCTCGAAATCTACGCCGACGACGTGAAATGCAGCCACGGGGCGACGGTAGGACGGATCGACGACGAGCAGATGTTCTATCTGCGTTCACGCGGAATCGGTCAGCAGGATGCTCAACACATGATTCTCTATGCGTTTGCCGCTGAGCTGACGGAAGCCCTGGGCGATGAAACGCTGAAACAACAGGTACTGGCGCGGATCGCCCAACGCTTGCCGGGAGGCGCAGCATGACATTTCCCATTGAAAAAGTACGGGCAGACTTTCCGGTCCTGACGCGTGAAGTGAACGGTTTACCGTTGGCGTATCTGGACAGCGCTGCCAGCGCGCAAAAACCCAATCAGGTGATTGATGCCGAGGCCGAGTTTTATCGTCACGGCTATGCGGCGGTCCACCGCGGTATTCATACGCTGAGCGCCCAGGCCACGGAAAAAATGGAAAATGTGCGCAAGCTTGCCTCGTTGTTTATTAACGCCCGCTCAGCGGAAGAGCTGGTGTTTGTTCGTGGTACGACGGAAGGCATCAATCTGGTGGCGAACAGCTGGGGCAGCAGCAATGTGCGAGCGGGCGATAACATTATCATCAGCGAAATGGAGCACCACGCCAATATTGTGCCCTGGCAGATGCTGTGTGCCCGCGTAGGGGCAGAGCTGCGTGTTATTCCGCTCAATGCCGATGGTACGTTGCAGCTGGAGACGCTGCCGACGCTGTTTGACGATCGTACGCAACTTCTGGCGATTACCCACGTTTCTAACGTGTTGGGTACCGAGAACCCGTTATCGGAAATGATTGAGCTAGCGCATCAATACGGCGCAAAAGTGTTGGTGGATGGCGCGCAGGCGGTGATGCATCATCAGGTGGATGTCCAGGCACTGGATTGCGATTTTTATGTTTTCTCCGGGCATAAACTTTATGGACCAACCGGTATTGGCGTTCTGTATGCCAGAGAGTCGCTGTTGCAGGAGATGCCACCCTGGGAAGGCGGTGGTTCAATGATTGCGACGGTGAGTTTGAGTCAGGGAACAACGTGGGCCAAAGCCCCCTGGCGTTTTGAAGCCGGAACGCCAAACACCGGAGGTATTATCGGACTCGGCGCGGCTATTGAGTATGTTTCAGCACTGGGGCTTACTGAAATCAGCGAATATGAACAGTTCATGATGCGCTATGCATTGGAGCAGCTGGCAGATGTACCTGATTTGACGCTCTACGGGCCGGATAACCGCCTGGGTGTGATTGCATTTAACCTTGGTAAACATCACGCCTTTGACGTCGGCAGTTTTCTTGATAACTATGGAATAGCCGTGCGGACGGGACATCACTGCGCTATGCCGCTGATGGCCTACTATAACGTTCCTGCTATGTGCCGGGCGTCGATTGCAATGTACAACACCCATGAAGAAGTGGATCGCCTGGTAACGGGCCTCAAGCGTATTCATCATTTACTGGGCTAACAGGGAGGCGTTATGGCTGCGCTACCGGATAAAGAAAAGTTGTTGCGTAATTTTCTGCGTTGCGCTAATTGGGAAGAGAAATACCTGTACATTATTGAGCTGGGTCAGCGTTTGCCGGAATTAAACGACGACCTACGCTGCCCGGAAAATAGCATCCAGGGATGTCAAAGTCAGGTATGGATTGTTATGAACCAGAATGGCGAAGGGATTATTGAATTACAGGGCGACAGTGATGCGGCAATTGTTAAAGGACTTATTGCCGTGGTATTCATTTTGTATGATCGCATGACGGCCCAGGATATTGTGAATTTTGATGTGCGTCCGTGGTTTGAAAAAATGGCGCTCGCACAGCACCTCACACCGTCTCGTTCACAAGGGCTGGAGGCGATGATTCGGGCTATTCGCGCCAAAGCCGCAAGTCTTAGCTAAACTGATAAAACACGTTAACTTTCAGACCGACTTGAAAGCGTTCGTGTAAGGCAACGCAGTGACTCGTAAGCCGGATTGGGCGCTCGCCGCGGTCCGGCAAGAACGCCAGGGGGGTGAGTGAGTATGAAACGCGCGTCTGTTATTACGTTAATGCTAATCGGCGCTTACAGCGCTATTCAGGCCGCATGGGCGGTCGATTATCCTTTGCCCCAGGCGAATAGCCGCCTTGTTGGGCAAAACCAAACCTACACCGTGCAGGAAGGCGATAAAAACCTACAGGCGATAGCCCGTAAGTTTGATACCGCTGCCATGCTGATCCTTGAAGCCAACAATACTATTGCCCCCGTACCTAAACCCGGAACCCTGATTACTATTCCCTCACAATTACTGCTGCCGGATGCACCACGCGAAGGCATTATTGTGAATCTGGCGGAACTGCGTCTGTATTACTTCCCGCCGGGAGAGAATATTGTTCAGGTATTCCCAATTGGTATCGGTTTGCAGGGGCTGGAAACGCCGGTAATGGAAACCCGGGTTGGGCAGAAAATCCCGAATCCTACCTGGACCCCTACACCAGGCATCCGTAAACGCTCTCTGGAGCGCGGCATCACATTACCGCCTGTTGTACCTGCCGGGCCAAATAACCCGTTAGGACGCTTTGCACTGCGTCTGGCGCATGGAAACGGTGAGTATCTGATCCATGGCACCAGCGCGCCGGACAGCGTGGGCCTGCGTGTGAGTTCTGGTTGTATTCGCATGAACGCGCCGGACATTAAAGCACTGTTTGCTCAGGTCCGCACAGGCACGCCGGTCAGGGTGATTAATGAGCCGATAAAATATTCGATTGAGCCAAACGGCATGAGGTATGTCGAAGTGCATCGACCGCTGTCGCCGGAAGAGGAACAAAACGTCCAGACCATGCCGTATGTGCTGCCAGCCGGATTTACCCAGTTTAAAGACAATAAAGCGGTGGATAACAATCTGGTGGAAAGGGCGTTGTATCGTCGCGCAGGTTATCCAGTCACCGTCACTGCCGGGCAAGCATCGGTCGCGAGCAATGGGCCAGAAGTGAAGTCTGCGCAAAATGGCGTGCCGGGAGGAGATGCTGAGGTACGCGCTACGCAATAACAGGGAAGGGGAATTCAGAGCAAAAAAAATGGCGCACAAAGTGCGCCATTTTTATTACACAGATACTATTACTTGCGGTATTTAGTAGCTGCGTTGTCCAGACGCTGGTTAGCGCGAGCTGCGTCATCTTTAGCAGCCTGAACGTCGGAACGCATTGCGTTCACGTCGTTGCTCAGCTGGTCAACTTTAGCGTTCAGAGTCTGAACGTCAGAAGACAGCTGATCGATTTTAGCGTTGCTGGAGCAACCTGCCAGCAGAGTAGAACCCAGGATTACCGCGCCCAGTACCAGTTTAGTACGATTCATTATTAATACCCTCTAGATTGAGTTAATCTCCATGTAGCGTTACAAGTATTACACAAACTTTTTTATGTTGAGAATATTTTTTTGATGGGAATGCACTTATTTTTGATCGTTCGCTCAAAGAAGCATCGAATTGTGCAAAAACGGCTAAAAACCCGAGTGAAAACAGAAAGCTTCCATCGGATTCATCTTAGATAATCACGGATTAGATAGTGAAATCCGATTTGATTTTTTATTAATTGTGGCTATCGATAAAATAAAAAAAGCGCCACCAGGGCGCTTTTTTAAGCAAATTAATTCGCGATGGAATTATTACAGCACGTGAACGGATGCGGTGTTGGTGGTGCCGCTCGGAACCAGTGCACCAGAAACCATAACCACAACGTCACCTTTTTGAGCCAGACCGCTTTCCAGAGCGACTTCTTTACCCAGACGATAGAAATCATCGGTAGAGCTGATTTCTTTAACCACCTGTGCAACAACGCCTTTGCTCAGCACCAGCTGACGCGCGGTAGTTTCGTTGGTGGTCAGCGCCAGGATGGTGGCATCCGGGAAGTATTTACGTACTGCGCGAGCAGATTTACCACCCTGGGTTGCGACGACGATCAGCGGCGCGTCCAGTTTTTCAGCAGTTTCAACCGCGCCACGGCAAACGGCTTCGGTGATGCGCAGTTTGCGGCTGTCGTTGTTGAAGTCCAGACGGCTGGTCATCACACGGTCAGTACGCTCACAGATGGTCGCCATGATGGTAACGGCTTCCAGAGGGTATTTACCTTTTGCAGACTCGCCAGACAGCATTACTGCGTCGGTACCGTCGAGGATGGCGTTCGCTACGTCACCGGCTTCAGCGCGGGTCGGACGCGGGTTTTTGATCATGGAGTCCAGCATCTGGGTCGCAGTGATAACGACTTTACGTGCACGGATACATTTTTCGATGATCATCTTCTGCGCGAAGATAACTTCTTCAACCGGGATCTCAACGCCCATATCGCCACGCGCAACCATGATGCCGTCAGACGCTTCGAGGATTTCGTCGAAGTTGTTCAGGCCTTCCTGGTTTTCGATTTTGGAGATGATCTGGATGTTTTCGCCGCCGTGCGCTTTCAGGTGCTCACGGATTTCAACGACGTCAGAACGTTTACGGATAAAGGACGCTGCAACGAAGTCAACGCCTTGCTCGCAACCGAAGATCAGGTCTTGTTTGTCTTTTTCAGCCAGTGCTGGCAGCGCGATGGAAACGCCCGGCAGGTTAACGCCTTTGTTTTCGCCCAGGTCGCCGTTGTTCAGCACTTTACAGATAACTTTGTTACCTTCGATAGCGGTAACTTCCATGCCGATCAGACCATCGTCAACCAGAACGGTGTTGCCGACGGACAGATCTTTAGTGAAGCCTTCATAAGTAACAGCAACGATTTCGTTGTTGCCTACGACAGATTTGTCGGTGGTGAAGGTGAAGGTCTGGCCCGCTTTCAGGGAAACGTCGTTACCGCCTTCCAGTTTGATGGTACGGATTTCCGGACCTTTGGTGTCGAGCAGGATTGCGGCTTTCTTGCCGGTTTTGCTCATGACGTTGCGCAAGTTCTTGATGCGCTGACCGTGTTCTGCGTAGTCGCCGTGGGAGAAGTTCAGACGCATGACGTTCATGCCCGCGTCCAGCATTTTGGTTAACATCTCTTCGGATTCGGTTTTCGGACCGATGGTGCAAACAATTTTCGTCTTTTTCATGACAGTCTTAGTCTTTAAGTTGAGAAGGATATGGAAATCTGGCTCCCGCCGCGCACGGACGGGAAGCTAAACCTGAGTTACGAAAGTTGTGATGCCTCGCTCTAAGGATAGGTGACATCGAAAGAGCGTGCAGAGGAATGTGTGCTTGTGTTTCAGCCCAACGGGATGGTGAGTTTTGTAGTCGTTGAGTTTTACAGGTCAATGTGCTGAAACCATTCAAGAGACAATTGGCGCGCATTATACGCTGAAAATTATCAAAAAGGAAAATGGAAACAGCGTTTCAAAACACTTCTGTGCAGTTTTACAATAAATATTCATTAATTTATTCATCGGTATGGATAAAGAGGTTATCGGGCGTTGCGTTCTATTGCGCAACAAACTGCATTTAACATCCTGATGACTATGTTTTATACGGTTGACGTTGATCTTGTACTATATTTCTAAAAGTTATATCAAATTCGTTTTAATTCATTCTAAAAGCCAATTCCACTGATTACACTCGTTTGGACATCCATACTGCTAAACAGCTAAAAGCGATAGCAGAAGAACAATAAGCAGCGGATACCCAAACGACATGATTGTCCTGAAAAATATTTCGAAAGTGTTTACGCCAGGCAGGCTTGCCATCACCGCTGTCGATAACGTCAATCTGACGGTTGAACAGGGGCGGATTTATGGAATTATTGGTTACAGCGGGGCAGGTAAAAGCACCTTAATTCGTTTGCTCAATGGTCTCGAAAAACCGACCTCCGGCAGCGTGACGATTAACGGCCACGATATCTCTGCCGCCAGTGGGGAATCGTTACGCCAGGCGCGACTGAAAATCAGCATGGTGTTTCAACACTTCAATTTGCTGTGGTCGCGGACCGTTAGCGAAAATATTGCTTTCTCTATGCAAATCGCCGGTGCGTCCAAAGCGTCCATCAAAGCGCGGGTTGCTGAACTAATTACGCTGGTTGGGCTGAGCGGTCGTGAAAATGCGTATCCTTCCCAGCTCAGCGGTGGGCAAAAGCAGCGTGTAGGAATTGCCCGCGCGCTGGCGAACAATCCGGATGTCCTGCTGTGTGACGAAGCCACCTCGGCGCTGGATCCGCAAACTACCGATCAGATCCTCGATTTACTCCTCGATATTAACCGTCGATTCAAATTGACCATTGTGCTGATCACTCATGAAATGCACGTAGTACGCAAAATCTGCGACCGCGTCGCGGTAATGGAAAACGGCAAGGTCGTTGAGGAAGGTGATGTGCTCAGCGTCTTTACCCATCCTCAGCAGCCTATTACCCGACAGTTTGTTCGTCAAGTGAGCCAGTACACCGAAGAAGACGAGTTTAATCCGCAACTGGCAAGCGAGTTGGGTGGGGTGGTTATCAAATTAACCTTTACCGGGCAACGTACCCATCGGCCTGTGGTTGGGGAATTGACCCTGCGCTATGGCCTGCCGTTCAACATCTTGCACGGCAAGATGACGCAAACCGCACACGGCGTGTTTGGTCAACTTTGGGTGCACGTGGTGGCCTCTGAGGAACAATTGAACAATATTTTGGCCGACCTGCGCCAGAGCGACATTGAAGGCGAGGTGATTCAACATGGCTGAAGAACTGTTTCCCCATCTGAAGTGGGATCAACTGTTAGCGGCAACCCAGGAAACGCTGTATATGACAGCTCTTTCGGGGGCGGCGACCTTTATCCTGGGCATCGCGCTTGGCCTGGCGTTGTTCCTGACAGCGCGCGGCGGATTATTCCCTAATCGCGCGGTATATAGCGCTATTTCACTGGTGGTGAATATCTTTCGTTCGATCCCATTCATCATTTTGATCGTGCTGCTTATCCCGTTTACCAAAGCGATGGTAGGCACCATTCTCGGCGCCAATGCCGCGTTGCCTGCGCTGATCGTGGGGGCCGCGCCGTTTTATGCGCGTCTGGTCGAAATCGCTCTGCGTGAAGTGGATAAAGGCGTTATTGAAGCGACGCGTTCGATGGGCGCACGGCTGAGCACGCTTATTTTTCGAGTTTTACTGCCGGAATCCTCTCCTGCTCTGGTGTCCGGGATCACCGTGACGCTAATTGCGCTGGTGAGCTACAGCGCGATGGCAGGGGTAATTGGTGCCGGTGGTTTAGGGAATTTGGCCTATCTGGAAGGATTCCAGCGCAACCACAGCGACGTCACGCTGGTGGCGACGGTGACGATTTTGCTCATTGTCTTCATCATCCAGCTTTGCGGCGATGTGATCACCTCTCTGTTAGATAAACGCTAATAAAATACGGAAACCATTATCATGAAAAAATCACTGACGTTACTCGCTGCAGCAACCTTAAGCGCCCTGAGCTTTGCCTCCTGGGCTGATACTCTGACCGTTGGCGCGTCTAATGTGCCGCATGCGGAGATCCTTGAACAGGCCAAACCGATTCTGGCGAAGCAGGGGATCGATCTGGAGATTAAACCGTTCCAGGATTACATTCTGCCGAACACTGCGCTGGCTGGCCGTGAGATTGACGCCAACTACTTCCAGCATATTCCGTACCTGAACAGCGTGATTAAAGATCATGCAGGCGATAAAACGTATGACTTCGTCAGCGCCGGAGCGATTCACATTGAGCCGATTGGTATCTATTCGAAAAAAGTGAAATCGCTTAAAGATCTACCGGAAGGCGGCAAAGTCATTATGCGTGATGCGGTATCTGAGGAGGGCCGAATTCTGTCGATTTTCGAAAAAGAGGGAGTGATCAAGCTGAAGCCGGGCGTGGATAAAGTAACCGCGCGCATTAGCGATATCGTCGAAAACCCGAAAAAGCTGAAGTTCCTGCCAAACGTGGAAGCCGCGCTGTTACCGCAGATGTATAACAACGACGAAGGTGATGCGGTGGTGATTAACGCCAACTACGCAATCGACGCCGGGCTGGATCCAGTGAAAGATCCTATTGCCGTTGAAAGTGGTGAAAACAACCCGTATGCCAACATCATTACCGTGCATCGTGGCGACGAGAAGAAAAAGGATATCGTAGCGCTGGTTGATGTCCTGCATTCAAAAGAGATCCAGGACTGGATCCGTACTAAATATAAAGGTGCGGTGATCCCGGTAAACAACTAATCCGCTTTTTGCCGGGTGGCGGCAGTGCTTTACCCGGCCTACGATGTCCTGTAGGCCGGGTAAAACGCGTTCGCAATGCCATGCGGCACCAGAGCTACACTCGCTCAATTCTCGCGGGCAACCCCTGACGCACCGACGCACCCGACACCCAGTCAAGCCAGGTATTGGCTACCTGTCGGGTTGGGTCCGCAAAACCCAACTCGTTGAGATTAATCCCCGACTTAATCTGCTCATCAAACGCCATCGGCTCACCGTCGAGGGTATGCCGTGCCGCGCCCATTTCTTTATGTCCGTAACCATGTTCAATGGCGATGACACCCGGCATGACGCCATGCAGCAGGCTTATCTGCGCTTGCGCCTGACCGCCTGGGGTAGTGATACGCACGATATCGCCGTGTGCTAAGCCATACCGCTGACCATCCTGTGGATTGAGCGCCACCAGATTAACCGGCTTCAGATGATGAAGGCGTGGGATCACCGCCGTGGCGCTGGACATGGTATTGGATTTGAAGGAAATCAGTTTCAACGGCCACTCTTGTTCCGGGAACAACTCCTCGACCGCACGTCCATCTGACAGACGTGATGGATACCAGGCCGGGCAGCCGCTGTAGCGCTCGCCGGTAATCGCATGGCGGTGCGCGGCGACGTTCGCATTCCAGATTTGGAGCGGTTTTTCCCAAGCATTGCCGACGCGGTTATCAACTCGCCCGCTGTTGTCCGGCGCAAAGCGCCCGCCGCGGGAGTAGATAAACGCCACTCGGCTGATTTCATCGGTTTTCAACGTTTGGGTCATCACAGGCATGATCCGCTGGACCCCGGTCAGCGCTATGTCTTCCGGCTGTGCCTCAGCAACCGGAGCTTTGCCCATAAACGCAATATTGGCCGCGAGACGCAGGTAGTAATCTTCCGCACGGTTCAACGGATAGTGATTACCTTGCGGATCGGTAATTGCATTGTCGCCGAATCCAGGTAGCCCGATGCGCTTTGCCACTGCGATACAGAAAGACTCCATCGAGGCCGGTTGACCGTCAACCGTGAGGCTGGTCGCCGATCTGACAACTGGCCAACGCGCGGTGGTGGCTTTGCTGGCCACGCCCGCCCACGGAGCGCTGAATCCCCAGCTTTCGAAGTTGTGGGTATCCGGCACGATGTAATCTGCCAGCGCCGTGGTTTCGTTCATAAAGGCGTCAATGGCAATAAACAGCGGCAAGCGAGCAGGATCCTTGAGCTTTTCTTCCGCCACGCCGCGTAATCCCGCAATGCCGTAAAACGGGTTGGTCATGTTGGAGATCCAGGCTTTCAGCGGATAAGGGTAACCTTCAAGCGCCGAGACGAGGAGTTCGGTAAGCTGACCGGCGACAAACGGATACCAGGGGGCTTTAGCCGGGAAGGGGGATTGTCCGGCTGCGACCTTATTGCGGTACTCTTCGGAAGACTCATAAGCGGTTTTACTGCGCGCGATGCTTAATCCTTTCGGTTTTACCTTCCCGGCGAAGCTGTCCATGTTGTAGCGCGGACCGTCGGTGGCACCATTGAATTTTCCGCCACCAACAAACACGCCGCCTTCAAGGCTGAGGTTGCCAATCAACGCATTGAGCATCATCACCGACCAGGCGTTATAAAATCCATTACCTGCCATCATACCGCCGTGCGTGATCACCGCCGCTTTACGCCCGTGGCGGGTGAATGCGTCGGCCAGAGCGCCAATGTCTGCTTCTGACACCCCACACTGCTGGCTGTACTGCGTTAGCGACAGTTTCTCTGCGGACTCACGCAGACACTGGAAGCTGCTTTTTACCGTTACCGTCTGCCCGTCAGCCAGCTTCACCTTGCGGGTAACAAACAGCTGCGCACGCGGGCAACTGCTGGCGGCGGCAATCTCACCTGCCTCGTTGACGACCACCGGCTCCTGGGCGGCGTTTGCACTCAGATGGGCGAGGGTCAGGTGCTGTCCGGCAAGCGTTGGAATTTCATCGGTAATCACCAGATGTGTGGCGTTAGTCCAGCTTTTTTCTCCCGCCTGCTGCATGGCCTGCACGCCGGGAATAGCGAGATAATCAGCGTTATAGCGTTGTTTATCGATAATCCAGCTTATCATCCCCATAGCCAGCGCGGAATCGCTTCCCGGTCGTACGGGCTGCCAGTGGCCGCGATCGTCAGCCAGCACCGTGGTTAATGGCAGGGCTGGCGCCACCACAACATAGCGGAAGTCGTCACGTAAACGGGCGCTGGCCAGCTGACGGGCCTGGCGCTTAAACGGGTTGCCGGATTGCGCCGGAGAGGTACCCATAAACAGCGCGAATTCGACGTTATCCCAGTCGGGTTTCACGTGGGTATTTTTATCCAGATCGCCCATTAACGCGCCGGAACCGGCCCGATAGGCCAGGCCGCAGTAAGCGCCATGAGCACCGAAATTTTTACTGCCGAAACTGTTCAGCGCGAAGCGACGTAAAAAGGTATCACGTCCTTCATCGCTGGTATTGGTGACCAGCAGTTGATTGGATTTTGGGCCAAAGCCGGGATGTTTCGCATCAAGCGGTGTAGTGGGATCGTGGATGGCTCTCAGACCATCAACGTGGCCTTCACCAAACAAATCGCCACCTTCCACCACCTCTTTGATCAGCTGTTCGAAGCTGATGCGCTGCCATTTTCCTTCACCGCGTTTACCGACGCGCTTCATGGGCTCCAGTATACGTAGCGGGCTGTACAGACCTTCGAGTAAGGTTGCGCCACGGGCGCAGGCGGTAGAACGTGCGTCAAGACCTGACTCCCCGGCCAGCTGTTCCAATGCAGTGGCAAAGGGGACAGAGGCGTCTATATGGTGCTCGTGCGACAACGGATGATAAGGGTTGCCCGCAATGCGCAGCACTTTGCCTTGCTCAGTGTCAACGCGAACCCGTACACCACACTGCGTCCAGCAACCAAAGCACTGCGTCATCGAGATCACCTGCTGCGGGTTTTGCTGCCAGTGAGGCCGGGCGTTGGCTTCGGGGATGAGCGCGTTGGCAAAAATGCGGTCACGGGTAATTTTGCCCGAGGTTCCGTCCAACAAACCGTCTATTGCGCGCTTTGCCACATCCCGATAACTCAGGCCAAAAGTCACCATGCCACCTACGGCAAGGCCCACTTTAAGCCACTGACGACGGGTTAAATTAGCCATGTTGCATTCTCCTTGCGATCGCGTTCAGGGCTTCACGAACAATAATAATCAGTGCTATCCACAGGCCGAAGGTACCCACAATAGCCAGCCAGCCATCGGTGCCGCCGGGCAGGGTATAGGGATTAAACTGCGCGTTAAATTTCGGTACGGTCTGCACCTGGATGAGTAACGTCCAGCGCATTAGCCAGCACAGCGCCATAGCGCTAAAAGCGAGTAATATGCGCAGCGGTAGCGACAAGGGGTAACGTACAACCAACCCGCAAAGAGCAAGCGAAACAAGCCATAGCGCAACCCAACCGATAGCGTAGTGTTGTGCTGAAGAGGCAACATCCAGCCACTGACGGATAGCCGAACCGGAAAGCGTATTACCACTCGCCCAGATCGCCACCACGATAGCCAGCGCGATCAACGTGACCATTTGCCCCCACGCTAGCTTACGCGGTAGTGCGTCCTTGCTATTTGTCGTGGCAATAAGCAGGGCAAGAAATGTTTGCAGCGCGCTGAGGAACATCGCAACCGGAAAGGCGTAACTGAACCAAATGGGACGTGCCTGTACCACCGACACTTCACGGCCGGTGTAAACCAGCAATCCGATGGCGGACAGCGCGCTACCAAGTGCTAACCATTTTGTGACACTGTAACTTTTTAGCGTTAGCCGTTTCACATGCTGCGCCAGAAACCACAGACCTAAAAAACCGGTAAACAGCGGTAAAAACAGCGCGCCCCACGGCATCCAGGACCATGGCGTCGGATACGCATAGAAATGCCAGACGCGGGCGGTTTGGTGTAGATCAGCGGTCAGCGCCAGCGGCGCGGTAATCGCGCAGGTCAGGGCAATCAACAGCGTCAGATTCTCCAGGTCTGCCGTTTCTTTTTTGCGCCAGTGGAGAACGCATGCGAACAGCGCGGCGCAGGCGGCAATGCCGATGAAAAAGAAGTACTGTACGGCCCAGGGTAACCAGCTTACGTCCTGGGGATGGGCCAGAACCTCGTCGATAATCAGTGAATGGTTCATTTAAACCTCCTGCCAGAGAGCGGGTTGAGCTCGTCCCATCAATGGGGTGACAAACGCCTCATCCAGTCCCAGATAGAACACGTGAGGAGACGTACCGCTTTCCGGCTTCAGGACTTTGATGGCGTCATGGTGTTCATGCAGCATTTGTGAAATGCGGCTGTGCGGATCTTTAATATCGCCAATGATGCGCGCGCCGCCGACGCAGGATTCCACACAGGCCGGGAGCAGCCCTGCTTCGAGGCGGTGAACGCAAAAGGTACATTTATCGGCGGTTTGCGTTTCATGATTGATGAATCGCGCATCATAAGGGCAGGCCTGCACGCAATAGGCGCAGCCCACGCAGCGTGTGTTGTCGACCACCACAATGCCGTCTTCGCGTTGGAAAGTGGCCTGCACCGGGCAAACGGGCACGCAAGGGGGATTATCACAATGGTTGCACAGTCGCGGCAGCAGGACGTTGGTGACGCTTTGCTGACCTTCAATCTGTACTTGATACTGGTTGACGAGGGTACGAAATTCGCCCTGTGGCGTTTGGTTTTCAATGGCGCAACTGACGGTACAGGCCTGGCAGCCGATACAGCGTCGCAGGTCAACCAGCATGGCGTAGCGATGCTGTTGTGAGCCTTCCCGGCGTTCAGGCGAATAGGGAAATTGCGCCTGAGCCAGCGGAACCAGTGATGCCCCAGCGGTCAGGACGCCCAGTTGCTGGAGAAACTGCCGTTTACTGCTGTCCATATTTTCTCCCGTCACGATGCAACAACGAAACATTGGTCACGCCGTTGATTTGCGTGTGATGAATAAAGAATCTCAATGATTTACAGTGTAAAAATCGTGACGGGGTATACTCTATTGTGGTTAACCACATACCCGGCTTGTTGTTGATCTAAAACAACATAATTGACAGGGATAATTGAGTGGGACGTAACGTAGTAAGATGTCTGACGGTGCTGGTGTCGCTGTGGGTGCTAAGCGGCGCGGTCAGGGCGCAGACATGGAACATTGGCGTTTTGGCGATGCGCGGGGAGGTTTCTACACGTAATCACTGGCAGCCGCTGGAAACCTTGTTGAATCAGCAAATCCCCGGTGAGCAGTTTCATATTCAACCGCTGGACCTGCACCAGATGCAGGAGGCGGTGAATCGTGGCACGGTACACTTTGTGGTCACCAATCCGGCGCAGTTTGTCCAGCTTAACAGCCGCTCAGCGCTACGCTGGCTGGCGTCGTTACGCTCCACCCGTGGTGGGAAAGCCACCAGTAACGTGATTGGCAGCGCCATTCTCGTCAGGCGCGACAGCGGTATAACCTCCGCACACGATCTGATCGGCAAAACGGTTGGTGCCATTGATGCACAGGCGTTTGGCGGCTATTTGCTGGGATATAAAGCGCTCAGCGATGCCGGTCTGCGCCCGGAGCGCGATTTGCGTCTGACGTTCACCGGATTTCCCGCCGATGCCTTACTCTATTTATTACGTGAAAAAGCCGTGCAGGCGGTGATCGTGCCGGTGTGCCTGCTGGAAAAAATGGATGAAGAAGGCCTCATCCGTAAAACCGATTTTATGACCGTGTTGAATCATCCGACTTCAATTCCCTGTTTAACCAGTACGCCGCTCTATCCGGACTGGTCATTTGCCGCACTACCAGCAGTGAGTGACGAGCTGGCCGATCGCGTCACGCGGGTACTGTTCAATGCACCGCAAAACGCGGCGTTTCGCTGGGGCGCGCCCGCCTCGACCCGTGAAGTAGAAGCGTTGCTGCGCGACGTCCGCCAGCATCCGCAGCAGCGTCAGCTGTGGCTGGATGTCAAAAGCTGGTTTATTCAACACCGACTGGCGATGGGGGGCGTGGCCATCGTGTTGCTGTTGCTTACGCTCAATTACATCTGGGTGATGCTGTTGGTTCGCCGACGTGGCAGGCAGCTGGAGCGGAACAACGTGTTGTTGCACAAACAGGAACAGGCGCTGGAGACTGCCCGCCAAATGAGTGTGCTGGGGGAGATGACCTCCGGTTTTGCCCATGAGCTCAATCAGCCGTTGTCTGCTATCCGCCATTATGCCCAAGGCTGTCTGATTCGCCTGCGTGGTCAGGATGAGCAGCATCCGTTGTTGCCCGCGCTTGAGCACATAGACACCCAGGCACAACGGGGAGCCGATACGCTGCGCAATCTCCGGCAGTGGGTCAGCCAGGCACAGGGCAATCCGGTACTCACCGATGACTGGCAAGCCATCAACGTTCACGATGCTATCCATCACGTCTGGCAATTACTGCGCATGCCCCAGCAATTCCCGGCGATAACGCTGCACACGCAGGTTAGTAAGGCGTTAACGTTGATGCTGCCAAGCGTTCTTCTTGAGCAGGTGCTGGCTAATCTGGTACTCAATGCCGCCCAGGCAGGCGCTACGACAGTATGGTATAGCGCCCTGCACAAGGATGGTGGCGTGCGTATTCAGGTGCAGGATAATGCCGGAGGCATTGACGAGGCTCAGTTGTATCAGGCGTTTCAGCCGTTTATGACCACCCGCAAAGAAGGTATGGGACTAGGACTGGCCATTTGTCAGCGATTGGTGCGCTACGCAAACGGGGATATTGAGATCAAAAATCAGCAGGCTCCGGACGGCAAAGCGGGGGCGAGAGTGACATTGTATTTTAAACCAAATCAGGAAGGAGGCCGTAGTGGCGATAATTCATCTGCTGGATGACGACATTGCCGTCACCCAGGCCTGTGCGTTTTTATTGGAAAGTCTGGGATATGAGGTGTCTTGCTGGGAGCAAGGCGAGAAATTCCTCGCCGAGGCAAATCTGCACCAGGTGGGCGTACTACTGCTGGATATGCGTATGCCGGTACTGGATGGGCACGCTGTGCATGAAATCATGCGTCAGAAAGCAAGCACGCTGGCGGTGGTCTTTCTCACCGGGCACGGCGACGTGCCGATGGCGGTTGAGCAAATGAAACGTGGCGCGGTCGATTTTTTGCAAAAACCCGTGTCAGCCGTGCCGCTGCAGGCGGCATTAGAACATGCATTGCAGGTCTCGGCAGCGGCGTTCTCGCGACAAGAGATCATCTGCTGCTATCAACAACTTACGCCAAAAGAACGGGAACTGGCGCATCTGGTAGCAAAAGGGTTAATGAATCGGGAAATTGCTGATGCCATGAATATTGCCGTGCGTACAGTTGAAGTGCACCGGGCGCGGGTGATGGAAAAAATGCAGGCAGGAAGTCTTGCTGAGCTCGTTAATCGACTTCAGAGAATTCAGTAGAATGATGACATTTATTTGATTTTCATTGAATTTTGTCTAAATCGTCAGAGTGATATATGCTGTTGGTTTGAGTTAATGACGAGCGGGCAAAAATGGGAAATCAGACGAAAGACGACGAGTTGTACCGTGAAATGTGCAGAGTAGTCGGTAAAGTAGTGCTGGAAATGCGCGATCTGGGACAAGAACCTAAGCATATCGTCATTGCGGGAGTACTGAGAACCACCCTTGCTAACCAGCGCGTGAAGCGCAGTGAGTTAGAAAAACAGGCTATTGAGACCGTAATTAAAGCATTGGCCGGTTAATTCATAAAAAGAGGACCGCAGAAATTTTTTGCCGTCCTCTTATTCTCGATACGTTAATCTATCAATCTATATAATTTATCTTGGTTAATAAATTCTTGTAGAGAATTATAAATCGATATATATTTATTTATATACCGATGATCGTGCAGTATTATATTTGTGAGAGGCTTCACAAATATTTGTAATTTAAATGGGCTGCTATTACACTCCATTTCTTAATGATAATAAATCTCACTCCGCATTAATTATATCCCTTCCGTTTTTTAATTGATGACGATCAAGACTATGCATGCTGAATAACCACATTATTTCTACGCCTAACCCTAAAGGATTAGATTTATTCAGTTTAACCACCGTCATTTACGCGATCAGGTTAGGGCAAAAATTTACGTGTTGTTGGCAACATTAACCGCCCGATATGGCTTGAGCTGCGCTGGTTTAAATTAGCCTGGATGTGTTGCTACCACAGCATTTGCGAAGAGGATGCGAAATAAATGAACCAGGTTGATCGTCCATTTTTAGATTGTGGTTTAACGCGACTAGAATTCCTGCGGATATCAGGGAAAGGACTGGCGGGATTAACGATTGCCCCCGCGCTGTTATCCCTATTTGGTTGTAAGCAGGAAGATGTCGATAGTGGGACCGTGGGGCTTATCAATACGCCGAAAGGGGTTCTGGTGACCCAGCGAGCCCGCTGTACGGGCTGTCACCGCTGTGAAATATCCTGTACCAATTATAACGATGGTGCCGTAGGGACCTTCTTTTCCCGGATAAAAATCCATCGCAATTTCTTCTTTGGCGATGATGGCGTCGGGTCCGGTGGTGGGCTGTATGGCGATTTAAACTATACCGCTGATACCTGCCGGCAATGCAAAGATCCGCAGTGCATGAAGGTCTGCCCAATTGGTGCAATTACCTGGAAACAGGAAGACGGTTGTATTGCGGTGGACCACAAACGCTGTATTGGCTGTAGCGCGTGTACCACAGCCTGCCCGTGGATGATGGCGACCGTAAATACCGAAACGAAAAAGTCCTCAAAATGTGTGTTATGCGGGGAATGCGCCAATGCTTGTCCGACTGGAGCATTAAAAATTATCGAGTGGAAAGATATTACTGTTTGATAGATAACAGGCATGCCTGATTCGCGCCATTAATTGCCAAAAATACTGCAGTTTTGGATAAAAAAACTGCCTGAAGAATGGCGGGTATATCTATTAAACCTTCTTGCAAAGGAAAACATGATGGCTAATGGTTGGACAGGTAATATTTTACGGGTCAATCTCACTACGGGTAATATCACCCTTGAAGATTCCAGTAAATTTAAAAAATTTGTCGGTGGGATGGGCTTTGGTTATAAAATTATGTACGACGAAGTCCCGCCAGGCACCATGCCTTTTGATGAAGGGAATAAACTGGTTTTTGCCACCGGACCATTGACGGGGTCTGGCGCTCCCTGTAGCTCCCGCGTCAATATCACCTCCTTATCGACGTTTACCAAAGGTAACTTAGTCGTAGATGCCCATATGGGCGGTTTCTTTGCTGCACAAATGAAATTCGCCGGTTACGACGCCATTATTATTGAAGGCAAGTCTGCATCACCGGTCTGGATCAACATCAAAGACGATAAAGTCAGTATCGAAAAAGCCGATTTCTTGTGGGGCAAGGGGACTCGCGCCACAACCGAAGAGATTTGCCGGATTACCAGCCCGGAAACCTGCGTTGCCGCTATTGGGCAGGCGGGTGAGAATCTGGTTCCACTGTCCTGCATGATCAACAGCCGCAACCACAGCGGCGGCGCCGGTACGGGTGCGGTGATGGGTTCGAAAAACCTGAAGGCCATTGCAGTAGAAGGGACTAAAGGCGTCAACATTGCCGATCGTAAAGAGATGAAGCGGCTCAATGACTACATGATGACCGAGCTTATCGGCGCCAACAACAACCACGTTGTGCCAAGCACCCCGCAGGCCTGGGCAGAATACTCTTCGCCAAACTCGCGCTGGACAGCCCGTAAGGGACTTTTCTGGGGCGCGGCAGAAGGGGGGCCAATCGAAACCGGTGAAATCCCGCCGGGAAACCAAAATACGGTGGGTTTCCGTACCTATAAATCGGTGTTCGATCTGGGTCCAGCCGCAGAAAAATACACGGTCAAAATGAGCGGCTGCCATTCATGCCCTATTCGTTGTATGTCGCAGCTCAATGTCCCGCGGGTGAAGGATTTTGGCGTGCCGAGTACCGGCGGCAACACCTGCGTGGCGAACTTTGTTCACACCACCATTTTCCCCAATGGCCCGAAAGATTTTGACGATAAAGACGATGGGCGAGTCGTAGGGAACCTGATCGGACTGAACCTGTTTGACGATTACGGTATCTGGTGTAACTACGGCCAGCTGCACCGTGACTTTACCTACTGTTATTCGAAAGGCGTCTTTAAACGCGTGCTGCCAGCCGAAGAGTACGCGGAGATCCGTTGGGATCAACTGGAGGCGGGCG
This sequence comes from Citrobacter sp. Cpo089, assembly GCF_030332695.1. Classification (NCBI taxonomy): domain Bacteria; kingdom Pseudomonadati; phylum Pseudomonadota; class Gammaproteobacteria; order Enterobacterales; family Enterobacteriaceae; genus Citrobacter; species Citrobacter sp. Cpo089. Next base: position 57,360 of record NZ_JAOWHJ010000072.1, read on the forward strand.
ATCCTAACTTTATCAAAGATTTTTACTATCGACTGGCGCATCGCGTGGGGGAACTCAGTCATCTTGCGGACGGTTCGTATGCCATTGCTGAACGCTGGGATTTGGGCGAAGAGTACTGGGGTTATGCCAAAAATAAACTGTGGTCGCCGTTTGGTTTTCCGGTCCATCATGCAAACGAAGCCTCGGCGCAGGTGGGGGCGATCACCAACTGTATGTTTAACCGTGACTGTATGGCGCACACCCATATCAACTTCATCGGTTCCGGTTTGCCGCTGAAATTACAGCGCGAAGTGGCGGGCGAGTTATTTGGGTCGCAGGACGCCTACGACGAGACCAAAAACTATACCCCAATCAATGCCGCCAAGATCAAATATGCCAAATGGACGCTGCTGAAAGTCTGCCTGCATAACGCGGTTACGCTGTGTAATTGGGTTTGGCCAATGACGGTTTCACCACTCAAGAGCCGCAACTATCGCGGAGATTTGGATCTGGAAGCGAAATTCTTCCAGGCAGTCACTGGTGATGAAACCACGCAGGCGAGTCTGGACCTGGCCGCTGAACGCATCTTTACCCTGCATCGTGCCTATACTGTCAAACTGATGCAAACCAAAGATATGCGTAACGAGCACGATCTCATCTGCTCCTGGGTGTTTGATAAAGATCCGAAAATTCCGGTCTTCACCGAAGGCACCGACAAGATGGACAGGGAGGATATGCGTCAGTCACTGACGATGTTCTATCAGGAAATGGGCTGGGATCCCGAGTTGGGTTGCCCAACGCGCGAAACCCTGAACCGACTCGGACTTGAAGATGTGGCAGCCGATTTGGCTGCGCAGGATCTGTTGCCAGCGTAAGGAACGCGAGATGACTAACGTGAGCAACGTTCAGGCACCCGTTGAGGCGATTCCTGACGAGGTTGATAGCCAAAAGAGACACTGGCTACAGGCGTTTCACCCGCCGGTCGAGCAGGTGACTGTGCCGCAGGTTCAGGAAGCCGCCAGCCCGGAGTCGATTGTGGCGGATTTTATCCGCCAGCATTCGGCATCGGGGCACCTGGTAGCGCGCAGCGTGTTTCTGCAGCCACCTTATACGGTCCCTGAAGCCGATCTCTCCGCGCTGCTGGATGTGCTGTGCCAGGACGCGAATAACGCGGATATCAACCGTGTGCAGGGGGCGGAAGATGTCTATTTCTACTCAACGCAAACCATGACGGCAAACTACGCCGACATGTGCGTGCAGGTGGTGGAAAACGACATCTGCCGTGCGATTGCCGAGGCGGTACGCTTCGACTGTCGAACGTATCCTCGCCCCTATAAGGTCGCCATGTTGACGCAACCGCCGTACAGCTTTGAGTCTCAACAGATTACAGCGGCGCTCACGGCCATGGAAACGCATCCCGATTACGCGGATATACGTACTGTGGAATCGTCAAATGCGGAGCCTTATCTGTTTAGCGAACGTTTTATGAGTTATGGCAAAGCGTACGGCCTGTGTGAATGGCTTGAGGTTGAGCAGTATCAGAACCCCTGAATTATTCAGGTTGATGTCATGGAACGTGTGGACGACCACTGTCACAGTATTAGAGGATAACCCGATGTCCTTCACCCGACGAAAATTTGTCATTGGCATGGGGACGGTGATTTTTTTCACCGGTCCAGGTCAAAATCTGTTAGCGAGTACCAGGAGCCCTAAAGCCGTTCGTTACGTCATGATTCACGATGAATCACTGTGTAACGGATGTAATATCTGCGCCCGGGCTTGCAGGAAAACCAACCATGTTCCTGCCCAGGGCAGCCGTTTGTCGATAGCGCATATTCCAGTCTCGGACAACGACAACGAAACGCTGTATCACTACTTCCGTCAGTCCTGCCAGCATTGTGATGATGCGCCTTGCATTGAGGTGTGTCCGACCGGTGCCTCCTGGCGAGATGAGAACGGTATTGTGCGAGTAGATACGTCTTCCTGTATTGGCTGCAGTTACTGTATTGGCGCGTGTCCTTATCAGGTGCGCTATCTCAACCCGCAAACCAAAGTGGCTGATAAATGCGACTTCTGTGCAGAATCTCGGCTGGCGAAAGGTTTCCCTCCGATCTGTGTTAACGCTTGCCCGGAACATGCGCTGATTTTCGGTCGTGAAGATAGCCCGGAAATTCAGACCTGGTTGCGAGAAAACAAGTATTACGAATATCAACTTGCAGGCGCCGGGAAACCCCATCTGTATCGTCGGTTCGGTCAACATTTGATTAAAAAGGAAAATGTATGAACGCGTCGCAGAATGCCGAACAGTTTCACGCCCAGCTTGCACAGTATGTTCCCCTGTTTTCACCGGACTACTGGCCTGTGTGGTTAGTCGTTGCCGGGTTAATGCTGGTGGGAATGTGGCTGGTGCTGGCGCTTCACGCCATGCTGCGCTTTCGGGCGGCACATAAAGCGTCGGCAGGGCACGGTGAGAAGGTCTATTTATATTCGAAGGCTGTTCGTTTGTGGCACTGGTCGAATGCGCTGCTGTTTCTGCTACTTTTGGTCAGTGGCCTGGTCAATCACTTCTCTGCCGTCAGCGCACCGGTAATGAAAAGCCTGCTTACCGTTCATGAGGTTTGTGGCTTTTTGCTACTTGCCTGCTGGATTGGTTTTGTGCTAATCAACCTGATTGGCGGCAACGGACATCACTATATTATTCAACGTCAGGGCTGGATCGCACGCGCGCAAAGACAAACTCGTTTTTACCTGTTTGGCATTATGCAGGGCGAGTCACACCCATTTCCGGCCTCACCTCGCTCTAAGTTTAATCCGTTACAGCAGGCGGCCTATGTTGGCGTGATGTATGGTTTGTTGCCACTGCTACTGATCACTGGATTGTTATCGCTTTACCCGACGGCCGTCGGCGATCTGTTCCCCGGGGTGCGTTACTGGCTACTTCAGGCGCACTTTGCGCTGGCAATAGTCAGTCTGTTTTTCATTTTTGGGCATCTTTATCTCTGCACTACGGGTCGCACACCGGGCGAAACCTTTAAGTGTATGGTGGATGGCTACCACCGGCATTAAGCGATGATGATTACGCGAAGTGACTTACGGGCCTGGCGTGTTGGGCCCGTCATGTACCGCTGGTTTCTACGCGCGTTTCCCGCAGGAGGAAGCTATGCCGATGTTCATCGCGCGCTCCAGCGGGAAGGGTATACCGATTGGGCAAATAGCCTGGTGGAATACGGCTGGTCAAAATGGCGGGAAGAGGCGAGTTTTGCTCAGCAGGATATTGACGCAATGGGGAATATTTCCTGTGAGCAAGCCGCGGGGGAAACCAGCCGTCCGTTGGCGAGTGCGGAAGATTATGCCCTGTTTAGCAGTGCGGGTGACAACGTTAAAATTGCCAGCGCCGGGTATGCTGCGCAGATCGCCTGTGCCGGTTACAGCGCACGGATTGGCAGTGTAGGCTATAACACGCATATCGGCAGTTCAGGCGATCGCGGGCGAATAGCGATTGCGGGAAACTCGGCGCGTATCAGCAGCGTGGGCGACGGAACGCGTATTGCCAGTACCGGCATGCGCGTACGTATCAGTTCGCTCGGCGACCGAAACCGGATTGCCAGTAGCGGTGATTTAACCCAGCTGGCCTGTTTTGGCGCAGAGGCGAAAATCGCTAACTGCGCGGACAATATCCACATTATTGCCAGCGGAGAGAACGCCGTTGTTGCCAGTACCGGTGCAGTCGACTCGATAATTCTTGGTCCCGGCGGATGTGCGGCGCTGGCTTATCACGATGGCGAAAGAATGCGTTTTGCGCTTGCCGTTGAAGGGGAAAATAACATTCGGGCAGGCGTGAAATATCGGCTCAACGAAGACCATCAGTTCGTGGAATGTTGAGCCGAGAGGTCATTTTAGTGCGAATCGGCGCTGGGTGATTTTTTCAAGGCTAAAGCACAGCAGGTAATAGACCAGCCCGGTAAAGATAAAAATGGCAGCGGGGTAGATCTGCACCCGGCTGTTAACCTGACCGGCAACCGTCGTGAGTTCCGGCACGTTAACAATAAACGCCAGTGACGTGTCCTTCAGTAGCCCAATAAAAATCCCTGTCAGCGACGGCAGTACGTTACGCAGCACCTGCGGCAGCAAGATAAGCCACAGGGCCTGATCCGGGCGAAAACCCTGAACAACTGCCGCTTCATATTGCCCGCCAGGCAGTGCGCTAATTCCAGCATACACCGAGTGCATCACCGAGGCGGCGGTGAACCATGCCAGCGCCAGTGTCACGGTAACGGCACCGGGCAGATCGCTTCCGGTCAGCATGGGTAGCAAATACCACATCCAGAAAATCACAAAGATGAGCGGAATGCCGCGAATAAATTCCGCCCAGATAAACAATCCGTTGCGAACCGCGCCCGGAAATCGCCAGGCACAACAGGCAAGAACGATCCCGCCAGGCAGCGCCAGCAAAGCCGCACCGATAGCCATCAGCAAAGTGAGCAGGACGCCGCCGGGTTGCCCCTCAGCTACACGTCCCCACAGGAGATAGTCAAGATTGTCGGTAATGACCGAAACATTAGCGATCATGCAGTATGCTCCTGACGCTGAAGATGCGCATTCTTATCTTTGACGATTTATCCGACGCAGACTGCGGGCCAAGACGGGTAAGCAGCATACCCAGAACGATGCCGGTAAACAGATAAAGTGCGGTGCCAACGGCAAAGGCTTCCAGCGCGTGCGCGTTGTAGCTCTCAATTTGCCGTACCTGGTAGGTGAGCTCAGCAAATCCAATACCGCTGGCAAGCGAGGAAAGCTTCATCAGGTTGAGATATTGCCCAACAAGCGGTTGCCAGGCGTTTGCCAGCCCCTGAGGCAGCAGAATATGACGAAATATCGCCCAGGATGAAAACCCCTGCGCCACGGCAGCCTCGCGTTGTCCGGCAGAAACAGCTTGTAAACCAGAGGCGATCTCTTCAACCAAAAATGCTGAGGTAAATACGCCAAGCCCCCATGCTGAACAGATAAACTCCGGTGTTAACCACCAGACATCACCCGGCAAAATTGACCATGGATGATCGGCATTGATAAAGCTAATGACGTCACGGGGTAGCCAGTTCCAGGCGGCAAAATACCAGAACATCAGTTGCACCAGTAAAGGTGTATTACGAAACACCGAGACCCACACCCCGACCATCGCTTTAGCGAGACGATTGCCCGTCAGGCGCAGGCCGAGCAGTGAGATGGCAATGAGCGTGGCGAGCACGATACCTGCCAGCGTCACCCAGAGCGTGGTGAGAAAACCGGAAATTATCCATTGCAGGGGTTGCCCGCTCAGCACTCCCTGCCAGTCCATTGCATGCATTATGATGATGACTCCTGGTGTAACGGGTCGAGCACTTTTTTCAGGAAACGCTGGGTTCTTGGGTGCTGTGGTCGGACGAAAAAATCCTCCGGCGGGGCCACTTCAAGAATATCGCCACCATCGATGAAAACCACCCGATCGGCAATCTCGCGGGCAAAATGCATTTCGTGGGTCACGACGATCATGGTGATACCGCTGTGGGCCAAATTTTTCATCACCTGCAGTACCTCGCCGATCATTTCCGGATCCAGCGCGGAAGTGGGCTCATCAAACAGAATAATTTGCGGTGATGAAGCCAGTGCGCGGGCGATGGCCACGCGCTGCTGCTGCCCTCCGGACAACTGCGCGGCATAGGCGTTGGCTTTTTCCGCCAGTCCTACCTTTTCCAGTAACTCGAGTGCCCGACGTTCCGCTTCCGTCTTGTTCCAGCCGTGAACATATTCCAGCGCCAGCGCGATGTTCTGCAGCGCAGTCAGGTGCGAATAAAGATTGAATTGCTGAAATACGAAACCGATACGGCTACGTAGCTGGCGTAACGCCGCCCCACGCAACTGGCTAATCGGTTTACCATCAATGAAGATTTCGCCACCGCTGAGCGACTCAAGCTGGTTGATAAGACGTATAAGAGTGGACTTTCCTGAGCCGGAAGGCCCCAGAATGGTCACCACTTCACCGGGTTCAACCGCCAAACTAACGCCGTTAAGGACAGAATGAGCGTCATATTGTTTAATCACATTGCGCAGTTCGACGCTCGCCTGGCGCAAATGGGTAAAATCCGCAGCCGAAGCTGCGGAGCGATGAAAAAGGGCTGAGAGCATATTACTTGGCTTCTATTTTAAAGGCGCGGGGTTGCGGATTTTTGGTTTCAGGACCAAACCAGACATCATAAATTTTGGCCGCCTGCCCGGTATATTCCAGCTTCAAAAGTTCATCGTTGACGGCTTTTAACAACGCTGGCTCACCTTTTTTCACCCCCACGCCGATCTCTTCTTTGCTCAGCAGGTCCGGCAGAATTTTGAAATCGGCTTTATCCGGCGCACCGCCTAATAAACCGGCCAGAATTGTACTGTCCTGGGTAATGGCCTGAACATTGCCGTTGCGTAGCGCGGTTAACGCCAGCGGGATGTCGTCGTAGGCCACCACGCGCGACTGCGGGAAGCGCTGATGCAGTGCCTGTTCACCAGTAGTGCCTTTTACCGCGCCGATGCGTGCCTTGCTGTATTCATCGAGCTTATCCGGAGATTTTGCTGGCACAAGGAACTGCTGGCCGGTAACAAAATAAGGGACGGAGAAATTTATTACCTGCGCCCGTTCAGGTGTAATCGTGATATCCGCGACGATTAAATCAGCTTTACCGGATTGTAATAACGGAATGCGGTTTGCCGGATTGGTCGCCACCAGTTCCAGTTTTACACCAAGGGATTTGGCCAGCGCTTCGGCAAAATCAACGTCGTAGCCGACAATCTTATGGGTTTTGGCATCGACGGAGCCAAACGGAGGATTCGCGTCAAATGTCGCGACTTTTACGACGCCTGCGGCTTTGATATCGGCCAGTTGGTCAGCCTGAACCTGCGAGACGGTAAGTCCTGAGGCCAGCAGCACGCCCAATGCCAGCAGTGTTTTTTTAGCGCGGTACGTTTTCGTTGCCATCATTGTATGAAATCCCTGTAGTTTTTGGTTTGTGCTTTTTACGCTCCCATAACTTACGGTTGGGACAAAATAAGAAAAAATTCTTATCTATATACAAAATGTTATTAGTGAAGGATGTGTTAATAGCGGGTGAAAATAATGCATGAGTGAAAGGTAAAATCGTGCATAAGCCTGGTAATAATTCGCATTTTGTTTTTGTGAGAGAGCACGCTTGAATAAGATTGAGTTGTGCTAATGTCCAGAAATGCTACTGGAATACCCTCCGGACCTGTACCATATGTCACAACAGGTCTGGAGTGGGGATAAGCATGCTGCGTGATAATTTTAACGATCTCTATTATCTCATTATCGTTGCCCGCGAGCGTAGTTTTACCCGGGCAGCGGCAAAACTTGGGGTTTCGCAATCCGCGCTAAGCCATGCGATTCGTGGGCTTGAAGAGAGGCTGGATGTACGGCTTCTGACCCGCACCACGCGCAGCGTTGCGCCGACCGAAGCCGGAGAACGGCTTATCAACAGTATCAGCCCGCGTTTTGATGACATTGAAACAGAGCTGCTGGCATTAACCGATGTCCGTCAGCGCGTGGCCGGTAACATTCGCCTGACGCTGGGCGAACATGCATTGCAATCTACCGTCTGGCCCGCGCTGGAGCCGTTTTTGCAGGCTTACCCTGATGTGAATGTGGAAATGACCATCGACAATAGTCTGACGGATATTGTGACTGGCCGCTATGACGCGGGTATTCGGCTCGGTGAGCAGGTGGCAAAAGACATGGTCGCCATAAGAATTGGCCCGGACTGGCGCATGGTAGTGGTGGGTTCACCGGCGTATTTTGCTCGTCATGGCAAACCGCAAACCCCTCACGACCTGCAAAATCACAGCTGTATTAACATGCGCATGCCGACGTTGGGCGGATTATACGCCTGGGAGTTTGCTAAAGACGGGCAAGATTTGCGCGTACGGGTGGAAGGGCAGCTTATTTTTAACAATCTACCTCCGCGAATTAGTGCAGCGATGGCGGGAATGGGGCTGGCTTTTGTGCCGGAAGACACCGTCGAACAGGCTGTTGCTGAGGGGGCATTGGAAAAAGTGTTAGAGGACTGGTGTGAACCTTTTCCTGGCTATTATATGTACTATCCCAGCCGAAAACAGCATACCGCCGCTTTTGCGCAACTGATTGAGGCGTTGCGGTATACGGGCTGAAACGGGTGGCTTAAACAGGCAATAAAAACCGGCATTACGCCGGTTTGGAAATCAGATTTTGCAGGCGTCGCCGCAGTCATTATCAGCAATAATTTCCTGCGCTTTCTTGTCTGCATCTTCCAGACGTTCAGCGTTACGCTCTTGCGCTTCTTCCAGTCCATCAAAGACCAGATTATCGAGATCAATTTCCATCATTCACCTGCTCAGGTTCAGCGTTTAACATCACGTTATTATATTGCAAAAATGTTGCTTAACAGCAGCGATTCTTGCTACTTAGCATCGAACGCAATCCGCTGTGCGTATTTATCCGCCAAAATAGCCTATGGTTCGCAATTGCTAAAGAATCGTTGGTTGTAAATACCGCAAAATTCTCGCTCTCTCTACCGTTTTATCTCCACTTTTTCATTAACGTGATGCGCGATCATTTTTAACAAATCTGCGACAAAATCACTATACATATAACTTAATATCTTTTATACATTAATCGTTCAACCCTGCGACTATTCCACAAAAGAGAAAGCTATATGGAACAGACACCTGATAAGAAAAACGATAATTTTCAAAAAGATGGCAAAGAACAGTTCAATAGATCGATAGGTCTTATTTCAAACTTTGCGTTGGGTTTTACCTACCTGTCGCCGCTTACTGCCGTCTATTCGCTGTTTGCGCTGGCCGTAACGCTGGCGGGGCCGCCCGCAGTATGGTGGATTTTAATCGTCGCATGTGGGCAACTTTTGGTGGCATTGGTGTTTGGTGAGGTTGCTTCCCAGTATCCGATAACCGGCGGGCTTTACCCCTGGGCCAGAAGGTTGTGGGGCAAGAAGTATGCGTGGATTGCCGCCTGGATCTACCTGTGGGCGCTGGTGGTCACCATTACGTCGATCGCGGAATATACATCAACGTTTGTTGAATCACTCTTTCACTATGGTCAGACGCCGGCCACGATGTTGGTGACTTCTGTCCTGCTGCTGCTGTTGATGATGGCCGTTAATATGTCCGGGACTAAAAATCTGGCCCGGGTGGCAAAAATTGGTTTCTGGTGTGAAATTGTCAGCGTGATCGCGCTGGGGATTTATCTGCTGATTTTCCACCGTTCGCAGCCGTTCTCTGTGATTTTTGACTCGATGGGCGTGCTGGCGCATGACGGCAGCTACTCCACCGCATTTATGTCCGCTGCGCTGATGGGGCTGTTTATGTTCTTTGGCTTTGAGGCCTGCGGTAACGTTGCGGAAGAGGTGCAGAATCCGAGTAAAAAGATCCCGGTGGCGATGATTTTAAGCATCGTATTCGGCGCGATTTCCGCCATTATTTCTGTTATGGGTTATTTGCTGGCTTCACCGAATCTGGTCAGCATCGTGAATGGCAAAACGTCCGATCCTATCCCTGCAATCCTTAATGAAGCTCTGGGCGAAACTGGCGCAACTGTCTTTATCGTCGTCGCAATTATCGCCATGTTGTCGTGCATTTTGTCTCTGCAGGCTGCGTTAAGCCGTCTTATCTTTTCTTTCTCCCGCGACAGAATGCTGCCGGGAAGTGAATGGATGGCCAAAATCTCTAAAAATGGTGTTCCGGATAATGCCATGGTCGTCAGTTGCCTGCTGCCAGTGATTATCTGCGTTTGGGTTTATTTCCAGCCAGATAACCTGTCGCGTATCACCGCGTTTGCTGTAATCGGGATATACATCTCGTTCCAGATGGTTGTGCTGGCCGCGCTGCGTCAGCGTCTGAAAGGCTGGAAACCGGCGGGGGAGTGGACCATTGGCGGTTGGGGCGTAATCGTGAATGTGCTGGCGTTAGCTTACGGATTGTGCGGGATCTGGTTACTGGCGCAACCGGCAGACAGCAGCGACTTCATCGACCGTTGGACGGTCCTGTTTGGCCTGGCGATTGTTGTTGGCTCGGGGCTTATTTATATGTTCCTGACCCGTCCGTTTGGTCGTTCAGCGGCGCCGGAAAACGACGCCATTGCCTACGCCAATAAGCTCAATATGGGGCAGGATAACTAAAAACTCAGGGCCTTCGGGCCCTTAGTTTTGATAGTGATAAAGGATAAAGTAGTCGCTCTGATACACCACTGTACTGTTTGCAGGTGACAGCAATTCACCCACGCGAAAACGTGGCCAACTGGAGAAAATGATCCTGTTTTCCAGATTAGTCAGAATCACATAGTCAGGATGGGCACAGGAAAGCAGTTCGGCTTCTATCTGACTGACCAGCAGATCGACCGCGGCAACACCGAGAAACTGATCGTTGTAGTAGACCGGGACGGCTGACGTCAGGGTATAGGAGATATTGCAAATATAGTCGACGTAGGGACCGTGGATATAGGCTTTGCCAGCCGGAGGAGAATGCTTAAACCACTCAAAGGTTCTGAAGTCCAGTCGTTGTTGCGTGGCCTGATCCAAATCCAGATGCGCCTGGCTCAAACCATTATCTTTCTTATACCACCACTCCAGCAACCAATACTCTTTTGTGGTTGCGGTGCTCTCAATATGGCTGGCGAATCCCGCCCCTGAGCAGTAATGGTTGTTATTGAGCGTGCGCTTGATGTGCTGTTGAACGGTGGATCTGACTGAGGGGTCGAGAACGACCTCGGCTGAGGCCTTTTGTACCCCTGAAATCGCCTCATGGATGCTCCTCGCCAGCGCAACGGTAGAATCTACGGTAGAAACAGTAATGTCATCAATTTTACGAATTAATGCGCTTAGGGATGTCGAAGAGCTCATTGTCTGTCCTGCCTTCACTGATTGTCAGTTCGAGTTATATTTCAGCTTTTTTTCAATAAGGTAGTAGGTAAACGTGTCGATGATCCGCGTGGCAAACTGTACTGACTCTGCCTCGTTGTGAGCAGCCAGCGCATCGGCCAGCGCCGAATAAAGCGCGGTAATTTCTGCATGAATACTGTCTGTGCGATAAAGTATCGCCACCAGCGATGCCCATTCAGCCTGAACCTGCAGCTCCTGATTGGCCAGTCGCGCTGAATGCGAACTGGCGGCAATCGCCAGCAGACAACGCATATCGGCCTGGGTCATCAGCTCAGGTGAGTTTGCCTTTCTGAGCACCTCGACAAACTCGCGAAATTTGGCGATATCCGCACCGGTCATCCGTCGGGAAGCCAGCCTCGCGCTATGGCTAATAATGGCGCAATGCATTTCACCCAGATCAGACAGATAATCCGTACTGATCGCCTTGAACGGATGCAGGGCGCTATTTTTGCCATCAATATTTTCGCAAACGAAACTCCCGCCATTACGACCACGAACCGTATGGATAAGATTATTAGCCCGAAGCGTGTTTAGCGCTTCTCTGATAGTGATATGTGAGACACCCATCATCTTTGCCAGATCAGTTTCGTTGGGGAGCTGTTCTTTTGGCTCCAGCAACCCCGTGATAATGGCATTTGAAAGGCGTTGGACTATCTGGTCTGAACGACTGACCTGCCCGATAGGCGCAAATATGACCGCGTGAGTAATCATAATCTTTTCTGTACTCAATTCCCTGAAACAACGACCATTTTTAACACATGCCCGTCGGGCAAGGAAGGTAAGAATGGCCGAGTTATTTTACATGCCTGGGCGCAACGTCACTGCACAAGCGGATGTGTGTCCCGATAACCTTATGATGAGCTGGGCGTAACGCGTCAGCTGGCAATAAAAAGCCTCATCCTGAAAATGTAAAAATTAAGTTAAAAATGCGAGGCTTATCATAGTGTCAATGTTGCGCATTTGAAAAAATTTTACAATATATATATTACATAAGATTCTTTATGTATTAATTGGCAGGAGACAAACATGAAAACCCTGAAGCATTTTATTAATGGGCACTATGTAGCAGGCAGTAGCGAAGATAGCTTCGAACTGGTGAGTCCGGTTGACGGTGAAACGTACGCAATATCTCCCAACGCTAACGAGGCGGAGGTAGAGCAGGCTTACTCAGCAGCGGAGGCGGCGTTTAGCATCTGGAGAAAATCGACGCCGGCACAGCGGCAAAAAGCATTGTTGCGGCTGGCCGATGAGATTGAACGCAACGTTGAGCGACTGGTAACCGCGCAGAGCCAGGAAACCGGTCAGCTTCGCCATTTTATTGAGAAAGAGGAGATCGCGGCATCTTGCGATGCCATCCGCTTTTTTGCTGGTGCGGCGCGCTGTCTTGAAGGAAAGGCGGCTGGAGAATATTCCGCAGGATTTACTTCAACCATTCGTCGTGAACCGCTGGGTATTGTTGGGCAAGTGACGCCGTGGAACTACCCGTTCATGATGGCGGTGTGGAAGATTGCACCAGCGCTGGCGGCAGGCAACACTGTGGTGTTAAAACCAAGCGACACCACGCCAGTTAGTACGCTGCTGTTGGCTGAACTGGCCGCACCGTTGTTCCCGAGAGGGGCATTTAACGTTGTGTTGGGCAAAGCCAGCACTGGTTCGCTGGTGGTTTCAAACCCGAAGGCTTCATTGGTTTCTATTACCGGTTCGGTCCGTGCGGGTTTGCAGGTTGCGGCTTCGGCGGCGGCAAACCTGACCCGAGCACACCTGGAATTGGGCGGGAAAGCGCCCGCAATCGTGTTCGCCGATGCGGATATAGACAAGGCGATTGCGACGATCACCACGGCAGGCTTTTTCAATGCCGGGCAGGATTGCACAGCGGCTACGCGGATTCTGGTAGAACAATCTATCTACGCTGAGTTTCTGGAAAAACTGATCCAGAAAACAAAAAGAATCAAATTTGGGCCGCCAGAAGATCAAAATGCACTGTACGGTGCATTGAATAGCCGGAATCAGCTGGAGCAGGTGAAAGGCTTTATTGAGCGTTTACCGGCACATGCGAAAATTGAAACCGGTGGGCGCGTCGGGCCTGGTCCAGGCTTCTATTTTGAGCCGACGATCGTCTCCGGAGTGCATCAAAATGATGAAGCTATTCAACATGAAGTATTTGGCCCAGTGATGACTATTCAGTCGTTTACTACTGACGAAGAGGTACTACACAAAGCGAATGATGTGGAGTATGGTCTTGCCGCCAGCGTCTGGACCAGTAATCATGGTCGCGCCCAACGCTTCAGCATTGACCTCGATTTTGGCACAGTGTGGATTAACAATCACATTCCTCTGTGCGCCGAAATGCCGCACGGCGGGTTCAAAAAATCGGGTTATGGCAAAGATCTCTCATCCTATTCGCTCGAGGAATACACTCGGGTGAAACATATCATGTGTGACATTTCTGAATAGAGAGGATTACGATGAAAACATTAAAACTCGCGGTGCTTTCATTAGTGATGTTCTCGGGCTATAGCCTGGCAGAAAGTACATCGCTGAATACCGTAAAAGAGTATATGGCGGCGTGGAATGCGCATGATGCTTCGCGAGCCGCTCAATTTCTTGCTGATGATGCGGTCTATTATGATGCCGCCGCGGGAGAACCGATAAACGGCAGGGAAAAAGCAGAAAAAGAGGTTATCGGCGCTTTTATTAAGGCGGTTCCAGATCTTAGCTGGAAAATGGTCGGCAAGCCCGTCTACGACGAAGACACCGTGGCCTTTCGTTGGGAATTTTCAGGTAAAAATAGTGGTGAATGGGCAGGGAGTCCGCCGACAAATAATCCGATCAAATTTGAAGGCGTCAGCTATATTCATGTTAAAGCAGGAAAAATCACCTGGCAGGGTGATTATTATGATTCTAAAAAACTGGATGAAGAGTTAAAGCCAGTGAAGTAGTCGGTTGTACCCCTTTATAAATAAGAAGGGGTATCTCTCTTATTTGTGTCGTATTAAAGGCAGTGTGTAGCAATAAGGAAAAAAGTTAATGGCAATTACCAGACGTGATTTTCTCAACGGCGTCGCGGTGACTATTGCGGCGGGACTTACCCCGCTGGAGTGGGTCAGGGCGGCAGGAAAGGGAAACGCATTTATAGATGGAAATTATTATCCTCCTGCGCTGACGGGGCTGCGGGGCAATCATCCTGGATCGTTTGAAATGGCGCATGCGCTAGGTCGCGAGCATAAACATTTTGATTTAAACGCTCTGCCCGTTGAGGAAGAGTACGATCTGGTGATTGTGGGTGGCGGTATTAGCGGGTTAGCTGCCGGTTGTTTTTGGCGTCAAGTTGCCGGGCAAAATAGCCGGATCCTGATCCTCGATAACCATGACGACTTTGGTGGACACGCCAAACGCAATGAATTTACCAGCTCGGGTAAGAAATTACTCGGTTATGGTGGCAGCGAAGCATTCCAGTCCCCTGCGCATAATTTCAGCCCTGAAGTACAAAAGTTGATGGAAACCGTGGGCGTCAGCGTCACGCGGTTGAAAGAGAGTTTTGACGTAAACTTCTACCCCGACTGGCAGCTCAGTCGCGGCGTTTTCTTCGATAAGAAGAATTTTGGCGAAACAAAAATCGTCAGCGGCGATCCGGGCCGCGCGGTATCTGATGATATTCCGCCGGACAGGCTCAATGGGCGTAAAATTGAAGACTTTATCAATGATTTTCCGCTAAGTGAGAATGACAGAAAAGCGCTGATCGACCTGCACGTCCGGCCCGGTGATTACCTGCCGGGAATGACGGTCGATGAGAAAATGGAATGGCTGGATACCCACAGCTACAGTGAATTTTTGGCAACAAAAGTCGGTTTGAGCAAAATGGCGTTGCTCTATTTCCAGCAGCGTTCCAACGACTTCTTTGCTATTGGTATTGAAGGTATTTCTTGTAGTGATGCCAGGGCGTGCGCCTTACCCGGCATGGAAGGGATGGGGTTACCGCCGCTGGACGGAGAGTCGCTGGCTGACCTCGAAGAGCCGTATGTTTACCACTTCCCGGACGGTAACGCCGGGTTAGCCCGCCTGTTAGTCAGATATATGCTGCCGGATGCGCTACCGGGCAACACGATGGAAGACTCTGTCCTCGCCAGACTACATTACGAAAAGCTGGATCTGCCGGAAAACACTACGCGCCTGCGCCTGAACAGCACGGTGATTAATGCGGCCAACGTGCAGGATGGCGTGGCGGTGACCTATCTGCGTGACGGTAAAATGCACCGTGTGCGCGGTAAGAACACCATCATGGCAGGCTATAACATGATGATCCCGTATCTGGTGCCTGAGATGCCGGAACAGCAGCAGGCGGATCTTAAACTGAACGTGAAGGCACCGCTGGTGTACACCAACGTGGTGGTCAAAAACTGGCAGGCGTTCAAACAGCTTGGCGTGCATGAGTTTTATTCTCCGGCGGCACCTTATAGCAGGGTCAAGCTCGACTATCCGGTCAGTATTGGTGGGTATCAACATCCGGCCTCCCCGGACGACCCGATGGTCATTCATATGGTCTATGTGCCGACCTATCCGGGCAGTAACCTGTCGGCCAGAGAGCAGTTCCGTCTGGGACGAGCCTATTTGCTGGGGACCACCTTTGCGGCGCATGAGGAGATGATTCGCTCCCAGTTGCAGGAGATGTTTGGCTCAACAGGCTTTGATAATCAACGCGATATTTCCGCCATTACGGTTAACCGCTGGGCGCATGGCTATGCGTACTACGCCAACTCGCTGTTCGATGATATGGATAAGATGCCAGAAATTATCGAGCGGGCGCGTCAGCCAGTCGGTCGCATTGCCATCGCTAACTCCGATTCTGACTGGAGTGCTTATGCCCACACGGCAATCGATCAGGCATGGCGTGCGGTTAATGAACTCAAGGATATGGGGTGATCTATGCGTAACGTAACCATTCTCGCCGCCTGTTTATTTACCGCTTCGGTAAGCGCTGCTGAATCTAACGGTGAATACATCGCGCGAATTTCAGACTGTGTCGCCTGTCATACCGCTGAAGGTGGTGCAGCGATGGCGGGGGGCAAAAAGTTTCCTACTCCGGTAGGGGATATTTATTCGACCAACATTACCCCGGACAAGACGCAGGGTATTGGTAACTATTCTTACGAGGATTTTGAGAAGGCCGTACGGCAGGGGATTGCCAAAGATGGTCATCCGCTCTATCCGGCGATGCCTTATCCCTCGTATGCAAAACTTTCTGACGAGGATGTTAAGGCGCTGTATAGCTATTTTATGCATGACGTCACGCCGTCAGCACAGCCCAATAAAGAGAATGCCATTCCGTGGCTACTCTCCGCCCGCTGGCCGCTGCATATCTGGAACTGGCTATTTACCGATGCGCCAGTGATGGCTGTAGAGGGCGCGAAAACGGATGATAATGCTGCCCTGGTAAAACGAGGCGCTTATCTGGTGGAAGGCCCCGGACACTGCGGTTCATGCCATACCCCGAGAGGCATGGCGATGAACGAAAAAGCGTATACTAATGCTGATGCCGAATACCTGAGCGGCGCGATGATTGACGGCTGGTATGCACCGTCGCTGCGCGGCACCGGTATGTCTGAGCAGGAGTTAAAATCGCTGTTGCTGACCGGTAAAAGCAAGCATGCCGCGGTTTCAGGTTCGATGGCTGAAGTCGTCACGCAGAGTACACAGTATCTGACCGACGAAGATGCCACGGCGATCGCCCAATATCTGTTGAGCCTGAAAAGTGCGAAGCCTGAAACGGTACGTGCTGCGGCGACTACAGCATCCTGGTCGAATTCACCTGAGGCGGGCAAAGTGACCTATAACCGCTACTGTTCAACTTGTCACGGTCTGGAAGGGAAAGGTACGGATGATAATGCGCCTTCTTTAGTGAACAATCCACTGGTGATGGTTGATGACCCGACACCGCTGTTCAGAGTGATTGCCCACGGCGCAGAAACACCGACAACGCGTGGCAGCGTCTCCTTTAAGATGCCTGCCTACGGTGGCTTGTTAAGCGACAACGAAATGCGCGACGTGATCAACTACGTGCGTAAGAGCTGGGGTGAAGGGAATAGCGAAGTAAGCCAGGAAGACCTGGCTGGCGTTAAAAAAGCGTCACATTAAATCGTATGCCGGGTAAGGTGCTTGCACCGCCATCCGGCAGTGCTTACACGGTGTTTACTCTGATAATATCCGCGAGTCGGGTAAACGCCGCCGTCATTTCATGCTCTTCAATGCTGGCAAACCCCAGCAACAGGCCGCTGCGTTTCTCTTCATTCACGTAGTAGCGTGACAGTGGGCGCACCAGCAACCCTTGCGCATTCGCCTGTTGGGCAATGACCGCGTCATCACTCCCGGCGGGTAACTGTAAGATCATATGCAGCCCGGCGTTGCTGCTGAAAGAACCAAGAAAATGTTCACCAAGTTGGCGGCTGATAAGCTCTACCAGCATCTGGCGACGACGACTGTATAGCTGACGCATTTTCCGAATGTGTGCCGCGTAATAACCCTCGCGAATAAACTCCGCCAGTGCGGCCTGAATCAACAGATGTCCACCACGATAAAGGTCGTTATGAACCTTTTTCAGCGGAGCGGCTAGCGATTTAGGTAGCACGACATACCCGAGTCGCAGTGCGGGATAGAGGGTCTTACTGAATGTCCCGATGTAAATGACCGGTGTCTCTTCTTCCAGCCCCTGCAAAGAGGGAATCGGCTGACCGGAAAAGCGGAACTCACTGTCGTAATCATCTTCCACTATCCAACTTCGCGTTTCACGTGCGCGAAAGAGAAGTTGCCGGCGGCGGCTCAGACTCATTACCGAACCGAGTGGGTATTGATGTGACGGTGTCACAAAAATAAGTTTTGGCGGTGTTTCACCTGCATCCGGCGGGACCATGCCTTGTTCATCAACCGGAATAGCAGAAAAATTAACGGCATTGATGCGAAGAATATTTTTGATTCCCCAGTAACCCGGCTCCTCAATCCAGGCGTGATCGCCGGGGTTGCATAAAGTCCGGGTCACCAGATCCAAGGCCTGGTGAATACCTTCAGTAATCAGAATTTGCTCCGGTGAGCACCGTACGCCGCGAGCGGTGCGCAGATAGTCTGCCAGAGCTTCTTTCAACTCATTCATGCCGCCTGCTGCATCGTAAGTGAGAAACTCCGGGCGCAGTCGTCTTGCCAGCCTGTCCTGAATTTTCTTGAGCACCCGGTGCGGGAAATGCTCTACATCAGGTACGCCTGGAATAAATGCCCCCCACTGACGGGGACTGGCGCTGGCATTACCTAACAGCTCAAGGCAGCGGGCGGATAAACGGGTGTGATCTTCCTGAGCGGCAGTAACAGGCTCTTTGTCAGGACGCAGGTCGAGATTGTCCAGCACGCTGTCGGTCACAAATGTGCCGCTGCTGGTACGCGCGGAAATATACCCTTCAGCTTGCAACTGTTCGTACACCCGCAGGACGGTATTGCGCGATAGCGTCAGCTCTCCTGCCAGGTCACGCGACGGAGGCATTCGGGTAGCCGGTTTCAGGCTACCTTCGAGGATGCAACTACAAATGGCGGCATACAGGCGGCGATGTAGTTTTTCGTCAGTCTGCTGATTAAATGCATGCTTGATCACATCTCCGGCAAGTGAACGCATTTGGATCCTTAAAATAAAACGATTTGGCTCTCGATTAAAGTACCAGACGGCGTCTAAATTTAAAGGGTAATTCAACCGAAATGTATTAATGGACAAGGTGTAGAGAATGAACAATAAAAACCTGCAACAACGTCGTCTGGATGCCACCCCGCGTGGCGTGGGTGTGATGTGTGATTTTTATGCCCAGTCGGCAGAAAACAGCACAATTACCGATATCGAAGGCAATCAGTACATCGATTTTGCCGCCGGGATCGCCGTGCTGAACACCGGACACCGCCATCCTCGCCTGGTGCAGGCAGTCGAAGCGCAACTTCAGGCTTTTACCCATACGGCTTATCAGATTGTCCCGTACGAAAGCTATGTGTCTTTGGCTGAGAAAATCAACGCCGTTGCGCCAATCGACGGCAAGCGTAAAACCACATTCTTCACTACCGGGGCTGAAGCGGTAGAAAACGCGGTGAAAATTGCGCGCGCGCATACCGGCCGTCCTGGCGTTATCGCATTTGGCGGTGGTTTTCATGGGCGAACTTACATGACGATGGCGTTAACCGGCAAGGTGGCACCCTATAAAAAAGGGTTCGGCCCGTTCCCAGGCTCTGTTTACCATGCGCCGTATCCTTCTGAATTGCAGGGCATTTCCACGGCGGATTCCCTAAAAGCGATTGAGCGCCTGTTTAAAGCCGATATCGATCCAACCCAGGTTGCGGCGATTATCTTCGAACCCGTCCAGGGAGAAGGGGGCTTCGTGGTGGCACCGCCAGAGTTTGTGGCTGCCATCCGCCGTATTTGCGACGAGCATGGCATCGTGATGATAGCTGATGAAGTACAAAGCGGGTTTGCCCGTACGGGTCAGCTGTTTGCGATGGATCATTACGCCGATAAAGCGGACCTGATGACCATGGCGAAAAGCCTTGCGGGCGGCATGCCGCTGTCAGGCGTCGTGGGCAAAGCCGAAATTATGGATGCGCCTGCGCCGGGTGGTCTGGGGGGAACCTACGCTGGAAACCCGCTGTCGATCGCAGCGGCCCATGCGGTGCTGGATATCATTCGTGATGAGCAGCTATGCCAGCGTGCGGCGGCTCTCGGTGAACAGCTACGCGCTGCTCTGACAGACGCACAAGCAGGGTGTCCTGAACTGGCCGAAGTTCGTGGCTTAGGCTCTATGATCGCCGCTGAATTCTGTGATGCAGCGACAGGAGAACCCAACGCCGCAGCCGCGCAACGCGTGCAGAAGAAAGCCCTTGAGCAAGGATTACTGCTGTTGACCTGCGGTCAGTATGGCAACGTTATTCGTTTCCTTTACCCGCTGACAATTCCGCAGGATCAGTTCGCCAAAGCGCTCGATATTATCAAAGCAGCAACCAAGTAATTCGTTAATTGTCATTTACTCAAAGCCGACGGTCGTCATCACCGTCGGCTTTTTTGTTGTCGTGGATTTATCAACAATACGTCGTTATATATTTACATATATATCGATTGGGTCTATCCTATTCATCATACAAATATAATAACTGTACTCTTCAAGAGAAGGCGCTTGCGTTAGCGGCCTCCAGTCTTTCTATCTAACGAATTGAATTAACGAATGTTAAATAACAAATTTACCCCAGTGGCCTCTGGGTTGTTAACCTTTGCCTGTTTTTCCACTGCCGTCACGGCTCATGCTGAAGATACCGTCATCGTTTCGGCGCCAGCCACGTCACAATCCTCGTTATCGGAACATGAACCTCCGGCGAGCGAAAAAAAAGCAACGTTAGGTAGCCTCGGCGAGCGAGAGTTGATAGACGTTCCCTGGTCGGTGCAGACGTTGTCGAAAAAAGTGCTGGATCAGCAACAAATCAAAGATGTGAAAGACGCCTATCGCTACCTACCGTCCGTTCAGGGTGACGGCGTCCGCCCACAAACCCGCGGCATGCAGGGGAGCGTGGTACAAAACCATATGATTGATGGCCTGAACGCCGTCTCCACGACGGAATATTCGACCGAACAGTTCCAGAACATTGAGGTGTTGAGCGGCATCGCTGGATCGCTGTATGGCCCTGCTAATCCAGCAGGGATGTTTAATTTGGTGTCTAAACGACCTGTCGATACACCGTTGCATCGCGTCACAGTAGGGCAAGGTACAGGGTCGGGAACGTTGGCATCGATGGATTTCAGCGGCCCAATCGATGCGGGAGACCGGGTGAAATATCGCCTCAACTTGCTGAACGATGAGGGCCATAGCTACACCACCGATAGCCATGTCCGTCGACAGTACGCTGGCATGGGGCTGGACTTTCAACTGACAGATCAAACGGTGCTGGAGAGTAATTTCAGCTATTACCATTATTACGAAAAAGGCATGCCGGGTAGCTTTGCCCTGGCGAAAGGCGTTCACTTTCCCGCGGCATTTGATCCTACGGACAGTAAATATGGTCAATCTTATGCGGGTCATGATGACGAAACGACTACCGTCGATATGCATATTAAGCATGATTTTGACGGCAACTGGATGCTGGACCTGGGGGCGCTGCACCAGGTTGCAGACCGCGAGTCGACTGCCGTGACCAACACCCTGACGGATAACCGGGGCGATTACACCACCACAACCTCTAATTCGGCGGCCAGTCGCTTTACCATCAACAGTTATTTAGCGAACCTGACCGGTAGCGTTGATACCGGCTGGCTGACGCAGGATATTGCTACCGGAATGCGTGGATTTGTGTGGAAAAACTATAATCCAAGAAACGGCGGCACTTTCACTCTGGGGCATTCTTCTCTCGATCAACATCCCGACTATCCACGACCACCGTATCCAGATTTTAACGATCGCTATCATTCAGCGACCACCACTCAGCATGCATTTTTGCTCAGCGATACGCTGCATTTTTCCCCGCAGTGGAGTTTGCTGCTTTCCGGCAGTGAGAACCTCTTTACCGTCAGTAACTACAACAAAGCTGGACATGAAAGCAGCCGTCAGCAGGACAATGGCATGAGCGGTTCTACCAGCCTTATGTATAAACCGGTGGAGAACGTCACGCTGTATACCACCTGGGCGGACAGTTTGCAGCAGGGCGATACCGCGCCCGCCGGAGCGCGCAATGCCGGGCAGGTGTTAGATCCCTACCGTAGCCATCAACTGGAGGTGGGCGCAAAATATGCGCCAGTAAAAGATCTGCTGCTTACCGCTGCGCTTTTTGAAGCCAAACGCCCCTTTGCCTATACCAACGACAATGGCGATTTTGCTCAGGATGGTACGCAGAAAAACCGTGGGCTGGAACTGATGGCTGATGGGCATATCACCCGTAATTTGCGCGTGTTAGGCGGGGGAGCCTGGCTTGATCCAACGCTTCATAATACCGCGGCCAGCAATGCGGATGGTAAGCAAGTTGTTGGTTTGCCGCGCTTCGCCTCGAATATCCTCGCAATCTATACCATCGAACGGGTTCCGGGACTGGATATCGACACGAACGTGCATTACGTCGGACGTCGGGCTACCGATAATGCCAACGACAGCTGGGTCGGGAGTTACACCACGGTGGACATCGGTACGCGTTATGCCACCAGACTGTGGAACACACCAACCACTTTCCGGTTTGATATCACCAATCTCACCGACCGTCACTATTGGACCAATATTGTTCCGGGCGCATTGACTGGTTACACGGGCGCAGGGGCTGCCAGCGCTCAACTTGGCGCACCGCGCCAGGCTCAGTTTTCTGTTCAGGTTGATTTTTAGAGGTTGCTTATGAAAACGTGCCACACATGGCTGCTTTGTGTGTGGCTGGCGTTTCCTGCCCTGGCAACACGCCAGGTTGTGGATGATGCTGGTCACACAGTTACCGTTCCCACGCATGTTGAACGTATTGCGGATGGCTGGTTTGCACATCATTCGGTGCTGATGACGCTGGGCGCAGGTCGTAACATTGTTGCGACGGTCAACCATGAGGAAAACCAGCCATGGATGTTTAAAATCAATCCTTCTCTGAGGCAAGCCTTACAGATACGGGGAACATCATTTAATAGTGAGGATTTGCTGGCCCGGCACGTCGACGTGGTGTTTGTGGCAAAAGGAAAAGGGGATGCTCAAAGCTACAGTCAGGCGGGTATTCCGGTCCTTGAAATGGCATTTACTGACTATGCTTCGATGGAAAAATCGGTCACTACGACCGCAGAGGTTCTGGGTACCGAGCAGGCTCGCGTCCGGGCAACGGCTTACAATCAGTATCTCAACCGTGTGCTCGCGGATGTGCAGGCTAAAACTGCGGAGCTGACGGAAAATCAGCGCCCTCGGGTACTTCATATTCAATCGCTAAATCCGCTTAAAGTCGACGGCAGGAACACGTTGATCGATACCTGGATTACGCTGGCGGGTGGACGGAATGCGGCAGGTGAAGTTGACGGCAACATGAAAGAGGTGTCGCCCGAGAGGGTGCTTTACTGGCAACCACAGGTCATTATTCTCGGTGCGGGGTGCGGTGATATCGCCAGTTCGCCATATGCGGCATTGTTCAAAGAACTTAACGCAGTGAAACAGGGTAACGTCTGGCGCAATCCGGCGGGCGTGTTCCCCTGGGACCGTTACGGCACTGAAAGCGCGTTGCAGCTGCAGTGGGCCGCATCAAAACTGCATCCTGCGCTGTTTAGCGGCCTGGATATGGTCAGCGTAACGCGAGATTTTTATCGCCAGTTCTTCGATTATTCGCTCACTCAGGAGCAGGCGATGCGAGTTTTAAACGCGTTACCCCCACAGGAGTAGCGCTCACGTATAAATACAGGCGTGATAAGGATTGCACGCCATTTTTTCCCCTCTGAAATGTGGGGTTTGGTGCGCTCATGATGAAAATGGTTTGCCAGGCCTCTCGTTATATAATTTAATGCATATCGTTTTTACTCCTCTATTCAGATGGTATCCCATGTTAACTTTCCGCTCTTTTGTGCTGGTTTGCGCCAGCATGTTGTTTGCGTTTTCTGCTCAGGCCGACCGCACGATCACCGATCAGCTTGGTCGACAGGTCACGATTCCTGACCACGTGGACAAAGTGGTCGTGCTGCAACACCAGACGTTGAATATTCTGGTTCAGCTCAATGCCCAGCAGGACATTGTTGGTGTGATGTCGAGCTGGAAAAAGCAGCTCGGGCCTGAATTTGCGCGCTTTATGCCGACGATTACTACATTGCCGACGCCAGGCGATCTCACCAGCGTGAACATCGAAAGCCTGTTGGCGATTCATCCGCAGGTGGTTTTTGTCGCCAACTATGCGCCCGCGGAGATGATCCAGCAGATTCAGAACGCCGGTATTCCGGTCGTGGCTATCTCGTTACGTAAGGATGCCACCGGGCAACAGAATAAAATGAACCCGACCATGGCCGATGAAGAGCAGGTCTACAACGAAGGGTTGAAGCAGGGTATTCGCCTGATCGCTGACGTGGTTGGGCGCAAACCGCAGGCCGAAACGTTAATTGACTACGTTTTTGCCGCGCGGGCAAAATTCAATGCGCCGGTTGCAACAATCCCGGATGCGCAAAAAGTCCGTATTTATATGGCTAACCCCGACCTGATGACCTACGGCTCCGGGAAGTACACGGGACTGATGATGCAGCACGCGGGGGGATTAAACGTGGCGGCTGCCAGTGTGAAAGGTGCCCATCAGGTTGCGCTGGAGCAGGTATTAGCGTGGAACCCGCAGGTGATTTTTGTCCAGGATCGCTATCCGCAGGTGGTAACTCAGATCCAAAACGATCCAAACTGGCAGGGGATTGATGCGGTGAAAAATCATCGCGTCTGGTTGATGCCTGAATATGCCAAAGCCTGGGGCTATCCGATGCCGGAAGCGTTGGCGATCGGTGAACTTTGGATGGCCAAAAAACTGTATCCGGATGCCTATAAAAACGTGGACGTTGATGCGCAGGCCCAGGACTACTATCAACGTTTTTATCGTGTGAACTGGCAGCCTGATGCAGCTAAGTAACCGTCTTTTGCCCCAGCAACCGCTCTTAATCGTTGTGGTCCTGTTGCTGGGCGTCAGTTCGCTATGCCTCGGACAGTATCCGCTGTCGTTAAGCGAAGTGTTTTATCACCTGACGCACTATAGCGACGCTGAGGGAATAGGCAGCCAGGTTATCTGGACAGTCAGGCTACCGCGTATTCTGATGGCACTGCTGGCGGGGGGCGCGCTTGGGTTATGCGGCGCGACGCTGCAAGGGGTATTTCATAACCCTCTGGTCGACCCGCATATTATTGGCGTGACGTCGGGGGCGGCCTTTGGTGGAACACTGGCCATCCTGCTCGGTCTTTCGCCCTGGCTGATGATGGGATCAACGTTTTTCTTTGGTCTGACAGCGTTGATCCTGGTGTATGCCATTGCTGCGTTACAGGGGCTGGAGAATACGCTGGTATTGATCCTGTCGGGTATCATTTTGAGCGGATTTTTTGCCGCGCTGGTGAGCCTGATCCAGTATCAGGCTGATACCGAAGAGACGTTACCTAATATTGTGTTCTGGTTGCTTGGCAGCTTTGCGACGGCCAACTGGCATAAAGTGCTGCTGTTGGCGGTTCCGGTCGGTATCGCCGCGACGGTTTTGTACCAGCTACGCTGGCGGATAAACCTGTTGTCGCTTAATGACAAAGATGCCAGAGCACTGGGTGTGGCGGTGGTTCCTCTGCGACGCAGCGTTTTGGTATGTTGCGCATTTTTAGTCGCTGCTCAGGTGGCGGTCAGCGGCAGTATTGCCTGGGTTGGATTAGTGATTCCTCATCTGGCGCGTTTGCTGGTGGGGGTTGATCATCGTCGTTTACTACCGTGCGCCTTCTGGTTGGGGGGCGGTTTTATGATTGTGGTGGATGATATTGCCCGTACCCTGATGCACGCGGAGATACCGTTGGGGATCATTACCGCATTGTTCGGTGCGCCGTTGTTTGCTTTCTTACTCATTCGTACCAGCCGTCGGGAGAAATCATGATACCTGCCGCACTGCGTGTACATCAGCTTACTTATGGGTATCGCGCGCCGTTATTTGAGCCGCTAACGTTCTGTTGCCAGAAAGGTGAGATCTGGGCCGTGCTGGGACGCAACGGCCTGGGTAAAAGCACACTGCTCGATACGTTAACCGGCACGCTGCCTTCTATAGGCGGGAGTATTGAAAATAACGGTGGGATAGGGATTGTGGCACAGCATAGCCATCTGCCGTTTCCGTACACGGTCAGCGACGTGGTGTTGATGGGGCGAGCACAGCACGTGAAGCTTTTTGCGCAACCCAGTCCGCAGGATCAAAAAAGAGCAATGCAGGCGTTAGAGCAGTTGAATATCACGCATCTCGCCTCCAGCTCATTTGGCTCACTTTCTGGCGGGCAGCAACAGTTGGTGATGATTGCCCGGGCTCTGGTGACGGAGTGTCAAACGCTGTTACTGGATGAACCGTGTTCCGCGCTGGATCTCGCCAATCAGCAGGTGGTGCTGCAGCTCATCAGCGATCTGGCCCATCAACAGGGGTGCAGTATTCTCTTTTCGACTCACGATCCGCTTCATGCGTTACAGGTTGCTTCCCATACTTTGCTGCTACTCCCTGAAGGAAAATGGCGGGCAGGGCCCACGAACAGCATTGTGACGGAGGAGAATTTATTCCTGGCCTATGGCTTAACGCTGAGAAAACTCAGCGTGGAGAACTACCAGACGCCGTTTATCGCACCGTTGTTTTCTATTCGTCGTTAAGCGTTAAGAATCCTGCGGCGCTAAGAAATTCCTGCCCGCCGCGGGAGAGTATGAAATCAACCAGCGCCATGACTTCATTGGATGCATCAATTACCGCCAGTTGGTATTCGCAGCGAATATTGTGCTCATCGGGAATAGCCACGTAATGTACGTCAGGCATCGCGCGCAGCGCGTGTGCGTAATGCGCGTAACCGATAAACAGATCGGCCAGTCCCTGGCGCACGATCCAGGCGCTCGCCAGTACTCCTTGCGGGATTTTTACCGTATCACGACCACCCACCAGCGGGATTGCGCGCGTCCGAAGCTGCTGCCCGAGCCCTGGTTCCAGTACATCCATATTGTCGAAAAATGCCCAGGTATAGTCTCCGGAAGGGTCGCAGCCGGGCGTTGATGTACCTGGTCGCAGCGTTGGGTCGCGGAGTAAATCCAGCCAGACACCGGTTCGGTTGCTGACCAGGCTCAGTTTGTTCCAGCAAAAAGTGTGCGTAGAGACGGCTATATTACGTGCTAACAGGTTTTGCGGATGGTCCCTGTTGGCCGAGGCAAAGAGCGCACACGGTTCTCCCGCTTCAATACGCTCACGCAATAAACCGGCCGGACCATATTCAACCTTGACGTCTATTCCACTCATGTGCGTGAACTGGTTTATCAGCGGGGTAAATGCCGGGCGTAAACTGCCCGCGGCGAACAGGAGGATGGAAGAGGGCATAGTATCCTGGCTCTGACGAAAGACATTATACGAAGAAGATGAATGATACGCGTTGAGCATGGAATTTAGAATGATTTAGCGCAGTGCTATTGAATCATCAAGGGAAATGACAAAACTGACGGATACAAACTGAAGATAAAAAGATAGTTTTGAAGTGAAATAGCACCAAATCAAAGAGATATGATTTGGTGCGTCCGAGTGGACTCGAACCACCGACCCCCACCATGTCAAGGTGGTGCTCTAACCAACTGAGCTACGGACGCAAGATGGTGCGTTCAATTGGACTCGAACCAACGACCCCCACCATGTCAAGGTGGTGCTCTAACCAACTGAGCTATGAACGCAACGTTGTAGGTGACAACGGGGACGAATATTAGCGGCACAGACCGAATGAGGCAAGAGGGAAATAGCATTTTTCTTCCCGATCTCACGCGATTGCAGAGTAATTAAGCAAGTTGATTATATTTTGTTGATTTTGCAGCGTGTTTTTTATTCAGACAGCGAACTGGATCATACCAGGGTCGGTTTGAATTACAGAGGCGCTCAGACTTTAAGCACTGTAAGGATGGTGGTTTCTATTTTCTCTGGGGTAGTGAAGGGTGCAAATCGCTTAAGCGGCTTGCCGTCACGCCCGATCAGGAACTTAGTAAAATTCCACTTGATCCGCCCACCCAGCACGCCGGGTAATTCGTCTTTCAGGTAACGAAATACCGGGTGCGTAGCAGCACCGTTGACTTCCACTTTCTCAAACATCGGGAAGCTCACACCGTAGTTGATGTGACAGGTTTGCGCGATTTCGTCGGCTCCACCGGGCTCCTGGTTACCGAACTGGTTGCAGGGAAAACCAAGCACCACCAGACCCTGCGCGGCGTACTTCTTGTAGAGCGCTTCGAGGCCTGCATATTGTGGAGTGAAACCACAATGGCTGGCGGTATTAACCACCAGAACCAGTTTGCCTGCGTAGTCGGCCATACAGATGGGCTGGCCATGCAAACTGGTGGCAGTCAGTTGATGAAAGGGGGCCATGCCAGAATCCTCAAATAAGATAGCATTACTCATGTTGCCCGCGAGTGACAGGCTTCGCTGCGTATCTATTTATTATGATCGCAACTGCGGTGATGCTGCCAACTTACTGATTTAGTGTATGATGGTGTTTTTGAGGTGCTCCAGTGGCTTCTGTTTCTATCAGCTGTCCCTCCTGTTCAGCTACTGACGGGGTGGTGCGTAACGGCAAAAGCACTGCCGGACATCAGCGCTATCTCTGCTCTCACTGCCGTAAAACATGGCAACTGCAGTTCACTTACACCGCTTCTCAACCCGGTACGCACCAGAAAATCATTGATATGGCCATGAATGGCGTTGGATGCCGGGCAAC
>NZ_JAOWHJ010000072.1:85772-191910 GCF_030332695.1 Citrobacter sp. Cpo089
CAGCTGATAGAAACAGAAGCCACTGGAGCACCTCAAAAACACCATCATACACTAAATCAGTAAGTTGGCAGCATCACCAATTTTGTCAAAGAGGGACTGATAAACACTGCGTTCACTGGTCGTGGTGGTCGCGGCTGAAGAGGTATGTTCCTGAACAGACATCAACATATTCCTTTTATGTTCCTTTACTATTCCTGCCGATTTAGCGGAGGAAACCCTGTAGAGCGTTAAATCTCTTCTGGCATCATAGTTGCCAGCTCATTACGCAATTCCTGACTCAGGGCTGGATCCTTAAGGATTGTTTCCAGCTCGCGACGAAAAGCAGCGTTATCGAGTAAGTTAGATTTCAGGTCACGTAGTAAGTTACGCATAGCCAACAGAACACGTAATTGTGGGATATTTCGTGCGACCTGCTCAGGTTCAAAATCGCGGATATTCTTAAAGGTAAGGTTAATATCGTCCTTTCTGTCATCATCAGCTAACGTATTTTTAACACTTAAATTAACCACTGGTGAAAACTTGGCCAACACATCGTTAAAATTATTTTTATTAATATCTATCTTTTCACGCTCAGATAATGGTCGCTGCTCTCTGCCATTACTGAAATCACCGACAGTTAGTAGTTTTAAAGGCAATTCAACTTTCTTTTGAACGCCTCCGGTGTGTAAATCTAACTTAATATTAACGCGTGCCGTCGGCACTTCATTCTGAAAACTGTCACCCATACGTCCCTCTCAGACCGGCGACTCCTGCCGGTATTTTGCGTTTCCTAATGGAGCACGTTCCAATCGCTCAACATGTTTCTTACAACGTCATTTCTGCAGGCAGTTAACAATGGCTGTTGATGACAATTAACTATTATAATTATCACGCTAATGCAATCCGATATATTCCATAGGTAAAAACATGATCAATGTCATTAATTAATCGAATAACACATTATGTTTTTATATTTAAAATGACAATCAAGAAGATATTTATCTAATACAAACAACAATAATTATTTAATGATTGATGCATTCATTTAACGAATGCATTAATCATTAAATATCATTTACCATGAGAATATTTACTGTCATTTATATAAATATAGATACTCATTTAAATATAAGTGCTATCAATCTAATCATAAATAAAAAAAACCGGAGATATACTCCGGCTTTTCATATCTCACTCATGAGCGAGCAGAAAGATTAGTCTTCCTTCACCACAATCAGCGGTTCGATATCGCTCTCTTTTTTAATCACCAGCGACTCGTCACCACGCAGGCAGGTACCGCCATAGTTACCACCTACGGTAAAGGTACAAACCTGGATATATTTACCGGCAACTTTTGGCAGACACCAAAGCTGCTGATAAATGTTCTTCTGCTCGGCAAACTTACCGCTGGTTTTATCCAGTAGCTCTTCCTGATGACTCACCAGATCGATGTTGCTGCCACAACGTCCTGCAATAGGTTTCACCGCATAACCGGTTTGCGCCAGCTCTTCATTAACAGTGAAATCCGTATCAAGCAGATAACGGTGGTGCGGGAACAGTTGCCAAAGGATCGGCAGAATCGCTTTGTTGCCAGGGATAACCGTCCACAGAGGTTCGAAGACCAGCACTTCCGGGCGCAGCAACACATCGATTAAGCGCACTTCCTGATTCGTATGCCCGGTACGAATTGGCACCGCGGCGTACTCCGTTTCGCTAACCTCGCGCACCTGTTCAATTGCGGTTTCCCACGCCCAGGTCTTCCAGACGCAGTTCACCAGACGACCGTCCCCGTCAATCAATTGACCGGCGTCATCCCAGCGCAGTTCATCCAGACCTCGCAGAATTTTGCTGTCAAACCCGGCCTGACGCAGCGCCTGCTGCATAAACTGCGCGTGATAGTTTTCCTCGATATCCTTATCCTGCATGATGTGGACAAACGGACGTGCGCGGCTGTGCTTCCAGGCACCTGCCAGTTCGTTGATCAACCCTTCAGCCGGGTTGTGTCCCTGCCCTGTGTAACCACGCTCGGCCCATCTTTCGAGAATCAAACCGGCTTCGGTATGGCACGATGCGGAATCGGCGTTGTACTCATACACCTTCAGTCCACGTTCATCCATACAGAAATCCATACGCCCCGTAATCATATGATGCCGACGACGCTGCCAGGAAAGGCGCAGGCGCGGCCAGAGGATTTTCGGGATATCAAACAGCGCCAGCAGGTTGTCGTCTTTCAGCACCTTGTCGGTCGCATGCAGATACATCAGGTGCAGCTCGTTGGTGGCTTTAATCAGCTCCTGCTCGGCGCTCTCGGTAATGGTGAAGTACTGATGAGGGTCCTGATTAATCACATGCCCATTCGCCAGCACGTAGGCTTTTTGCAGCGGATCCTGTTCATCCAGCCATTTGCCGTCAAACTGCCCATTATCTTCCAGTCGCGCACCGCTGATTTTCAGCGAGTCATTGGCGATCTCCGGCTGCGGCAGGCTGTAACGGGTATCATCGGTCTGAATCATCCAACCAAGGATAGTGGTGTCGTCAAAGGTATCACACAGGGTATAACAACCGTTCTCAACCACCATCTCCAGTTCGCGGGTCCACTGCTGTCCGGGAGGCAACGGCGTATGGAGCACGTTCTGCTCGGCAATACGGATTTTGTTTTCCAGCAACTGGGTGACGACCGCCACATGCCCGGTATCTTTAAATTCGCCGCCTTTTTGCCAGATAAGCAGAGCGCCTGCTACCGGCGCGCGGGGCGAACCATTCGGAAATGCCTGTAACGGTAGGATGTTGTCATTCACTACTTCGCGCAGGAAGCGTAAGGAGAAGATCTCCCAGGCCATACCCACATCGGTGAAGACCATGCCATAGTTTAGGAAGAGAAAGCGGCGTGCGAACTCTACGCACTGCCATTTGTGGCCCATGTATTCATCGTCGATATAGCTGCGAAATGCCGCATCATCGTCGTAGTCCCGTGGGTCGAGGGAGCTGTAATCTGAAGAGTAGATTGCTACGCCACCTGGGGCGTAGCCCAATAATGTCCCGAATGGGGCATCCTGACTGGTCGTTCCTTTGCTCATGCACCTTACCTCAAAACAATACAGCCTGAGCAGGTTGGCGTGAATTTTTCGCTCTGGTTGCCTGCTCTGCGACACTAACCGGACAGAGGTCGACATCATCATACACCTCAACGCAGCGGCTGGCGCTCAGAGGCGAAAAATTCACAGCAGGAACTACGCTTTGGTCAGGGTGACCGGTACGCTTTTATACGCCGGAGTCAAACTTTGTGTATCTACTGCATCCAGCGAAAGCAGGACATTCGCTTCAGGCAGATAAGCGCCAATTGAGCCAGCCGCCATGTTGTAAATCACCACCGTTAAGCCGTACATGATGCGATCCGCGCAGGGCTGACCGTTGTCGTCCAGCGCCTGAACGTTGACCACATCACCCTGGCTCAGACCGCGGCTCGTTGCTTCTTCGGCGCTTAAAAACACCACATCCCGACGACCGGTAATGCCACGATAGCGATCGTTCATACCATAAATCGTGGTGTTGTACTGATCGTGGCTACGCAACGTCGCCAGCACCAGCGCATCGGCAGGCTGATGTTCCCGCTCCACCGCCCGCTGATTACTGACGATAAAGTTGGCTTTGCCATTCGCCGTTTGCCATTCACGGCGCGAAGCAGGCGTATCCATACGAAATCCGCCCGGCTCGGCAATACGTGCGTTGTAATCGTGGAACGCCGGGATCACGGCTTCAATGGCGTCACGGATCAACGCGTAGTCCCCGGTAAATGCTTCCCAGTTGATCGGTGAACGCGGTAGCGTGGCACGCGCCATGCCCGCCACAATCGCGGGCTCCGATTTTAGCCAGCGGGAAGCCGGCTTCAGCGCGCCGCAGGAAGCGTGAACCATCGACATAGAATCTTCGACGGTCACCGACTGGATCCCCGTCGCCTGCATGTCGCGCTCCGTTCGGCCTAATGCAGGTAGCAGGTAGTTATGCTTTGCCAGCAGCAGATGAGATCTGTTCAGTTTGGTCGCCACATGGACCTGCAGATCCAGATTTTTCATCGCCGCAAAGGTACGCTGCGGCTGGGGCATCGCTACCGCCAGATTGCCGCCCATGCAGATGAGCGCTTTTGCATCTCCCCGCTCGATGGCCCGAATACTCTCCACGCTGGAGCGGCCATGTTTGCGCGGAACACGGATAGAAAAATGCTTCTCAAGGCGTTGCAGGAAGTCTTCGGACGCCGCTTCGTTGATCCCTACAGAACGATCGCCCTGCACGTTAGAATGACCGCGTAACGGGCAGATCCCCGCCCCCGGCTTACCCATATTGCCTTTCAGCAGCAACAGATTTACCAGCTGCTGGACGTTCTCGGTGCCGTTTTTATGCTGAGTGATGCCCAGACCATAACAAACAATCGTGGCGCTGGATTTACTGTAGCTGTGCGCCAGATCTTCCATCTGACTGCGCGTCAGGCCCGAGTCCTGTTCCAGCTCAGCCCAGTTATGCTGACGTAAGTCGTCATACAGCGCTGCATATCCCGCGGTATGTTGGTCGATAAACGCATGATCGAGCGTCGGCTGCTGATCCAGTAGGATCCGCGCTTCGTCCATTTCGATTAGCGCCTTCATTATGCCTTTGAGCAACGAGGCGTCCCCGCCCATTTTTACCTGGTAGTAGTCGTTGCTCAGCTCCGTCGCCTGACCGGTGAACATCTCTTTCGCGCTTTGCGGGAAGCTAAAGCGCTCAAGCCCCCTTTCGTTCAGCGGGTTGATGGAGATAATTTTGGCTCCTCGTTTGGCAACGTCGCGCAAGGTGGTCAGCATGCGCGGATGGTTAGTGCCAGGGTTATGCCCGATACAAATCACCAGATCGCAGTGGTCAAAATCATCAAGTTCAACGGTCCCTTTCCCAAGGCCAATAGCGGGCGTTAGCCCTGCGCTGGTCGGTCCATGGCACATGTTTGAGCAATCAGGGAAGTTACTGCTGCCATATTCGCGGGCAAACAACTGATACAGGAACGCCGCCTCATTTGACGTTCTGCCGGAGGTGTAAAACTCAACCTGCTCCGCTGAGTCATAGCTGCGCAGACGCACGCCGATCTCCCGAAAGGCGATATCCCAATCCACCGCCTGCCAGGTGTCTGACGCTGCATCGTATTTCATTGGATGCGTCAAACGTCCAATGTTTTCCAGCTCATAATCGCTGTAGTGCCACAGCGTGGAAACCGGGTGACAGCTGAAAAATTCCGGTGACGCTTTCTTACTGGTTGTCTCCCAGGAAACCGCCTTAACGCCATTTTCGCATAGCTCCATTGGCGCACGATGCCCTGGGTCCGGCCACGCACATCCCGGACAATCGAACCCTTTCACCTGGTTCATTTTGAACATCGCGATAATGTCGCGCGCAACAGCCTTTTGCGAAAACACCGAAGCAGTGACGGCTTTTACCGCGCCCCACCCACCCGCAGGGCCCTGATAACCGCTTACTCCTGGAACACCATTTTTCATTATTACTGCTTATTCGCCGCCAATTTTTGATGGTGAATACGGTAGCAATTTCCGTCCAACATTGATTTCCTCTTCATGGAGTACGGGCCAGGTACAATGAACGGGTTAGATTTATCTTCCCCTTTCAGCACAAAGCGACATAAAGTCCCAATCTGTTAAATTGAGTTCTACCTAACTGCTACACTGCATCAACACAACCACTCAGAAGGCAGGTCAATATGTCAGACAATACCTATCAGCCCGCGAAAGTCTGGACGTGGGAAAAGTCGAACGGCGGCGCATTCGCCAATATCAACCGCCCGGTTTCCGGTGCCACCCACGAGAAAACGCTGCCGGTTGGCAAGCATCCGCTACAGCTCTATTCGCTGGGTACGCCAAACGGGCAGAAAGTGACGATTATGCTGGAGGAGTTACTGGCGCAGGGCGTGAAGGGCGCGGAATACGATGCCTGGATTATCCGCATCGGCGATGGCGATCAGTTTTCCAGCGGCTTTGTTGAGGTGAATCCGAACTCGAAGATCCCGGCACTGCGTGACCACTCGCAAAACCCACCGGTTCGCGTATTCGAATCTGGCGCAATACTGCTCTATCTGGCGGAAAAATACGGTTATTTCCTGCCGCAGGATTTGGCAAAACGTACCGAAACGCTGAACTGGTTGTTCTGGTTACAGGGTGCGGCGCCGTTCCTCGGCGGTGGTTTTGGTCACTTTTACAACTATGCGCCGGTAAAAATTGAGTACGCTATTAACCGCTTCACTATGGAAGCCAAGCGCTTACTCGACGTGCTGGATAAGCAGTTAGCACAGCATAAGTTTGTGGCTGGAGATGAATACACCATTGCCGATATGGCGGTCTGGCCATGGTTTGGCAATGTGGTGCTGGGTAACGTGTACGACGCGGCAGAGTTCCTCGATGCAGGAAGTTACAAGCACGTGCAGCGCTGGGCAAAAGAGGTTGCCGCGCGTCCGGCAGTTAAGCGAGGTCGTATTGTAAACCGCACTAACGGGCCGCTGAACGAGCAGCTTCATGAACGTCATGACGCCAGCGACTTCGACACCAATACCGAAGATAAGCGCCAGGGTTAAAATGCCTGATGGCGACGCCGGGGCGTCTTATCAGGCCTACAAAGATGCCATGCCGTAGGCCGGATAAGGCGTTTGCGCCGCCATCCGGCATAAAATCACGCGCTGGTGACGTCGTACTCCATGCGGCGAAGTGCGTCTAACGTGGCTTTAGCTTCATCTTCATCAATGATGCTCATGGCGAACCCTACGTGCACCAGCACCCATTGCCCGACCAGCTCAGCGGTATCACCTTCACAAATTAGGGCAATATTGACATCACGTTTGATGCCGCACACTTCAACCTGCGCAAGCTGGTGAATATCTTCACCAACGGCCAGAACCTGACCAGGGACTCCAATACACATATCTGACTCCGCCCCATAGCAACCTATGGGTTATTCGACTTCAATACTTTTCACTTTCAGTGAATCGCCTGCATCAACCCGCAGACGATCGCCCTGACATAGTGGACACTGCGCATCATGCTGGGTGATTTCCACAACCTGACTGCAATCCCAGCACCATGCCTGGGCTGGTTTGTAATCAATATGCAGCTCACACCCTTGCGCCAGCGTGCCCTGACAGACGATGTCGAAACTGAAACGGACGGCGCTCTCTTCAACGCACGAGAGCGCTCCGATTTCCAGCCAAACGCCGGTTACACGTTTGACACCGTGCTGCTCTGCCTGCTGTTGAACAATCTCAACCGCGCTCTGACAAAGGGACAGCTCATGCATTTTCGCAGTTCCGACGACCCAGCAGTAGCGCGCGACGATTTAGCTGCGGCGCATTCGGATCGCTCACCGGCAGCGATAACAGCATGCGCGCGCAATCGTCAGTCAGACGCACACCTTCTTGCGCCGACATGCTGTGCGAAAGCGGCGACATCAGTGAACAGGAAAGGTATTGCGATACGCCATCCAGTTCACCAACGGTAAAGGTCATCTCGCCATACGGCAGACGCAGCCCGATTTTTTCGCTGACTTTACGCACCGGCCAGATCTGGTCCGGCCCGGGGAAAATCAGTGCGCTGAGCATCCAGGGTGTGATAACACACCCCGTCCACTGTCCTTCAAACAGCGTAAAATCAGAGACATACACCGGCATGTTCGGATGCAAGAAAGAGAGATCGTGCATCGAACGCCGGGCAACCTCTTCAAACGCTGCCTGAATCTGCGTCTTCGGGGCCGTCTGAAAACCGACAAACTCCTCAGACATGAGCCGCCTCCCGAGGGATCGCTTCAACGCCTGATTCGCGAAGCGCGGCAAGAACCTGCTCCAGCGCCGGTTCAATCATCGCTTCAACCGTTGGCGTTAGCCCGATATGCGGTTCCAGCGATTCCGGAATAACGCCGACTAAGGTCAGCTTTTTCGGAAACTCGCCGGTAAAACGCAGGGCCGACAATACGTCGGCCAGGCCAAGCTGGTGCGGTGAGATTTTGTTGGTAAACAGCGCCGGGATCTCTTCATCCCGCAGGATCATCATCGTTCCTGGCGTGTTTTTCTTCGACACAATGGCGTCAGCAATGATCAGATGATCTCTGTTCGCCATATCGCCGAGAAGCTCCATCCCAGCCGTACCACCGTCCAGAACATCAACAAAGTCTGGCAGGATGTACCGTTGCTCTAATGCCTCAACGATACGTACCCCGATGGCTTCGTCGGTCAGCAAAATATTGCCGACCCCTAAGACTAATATCCGCATTACAGAACCTTAACTGAGACCACTTCGTTCCCGTCAACGTCCACCACATGCACCGCACATGACATACAAGGGTCGAAGGAGTGAATGGTACGAACCACTTCCAGCGGTTTGTTTGGATCGGCAATCGGCGTACCTACCAGCGAGCGCTCATATGGTCCCACTTCATCATTAAAGTTACGTGGGCCAGAGTTCCAGGTTGACGGTACAACCGCCTGGTAGTTGCTGATAATGCCGTCTTTAATCACCATCCAGTGAGACAGCATACCGCGTGGCGCTTCGAGGAAACCAACACCTTTGAATTCACCCGTTGCCGGAATATCCGGTTTCACGAAGGTGGTGTGGTCGCCCTTACCGATGTTCACAATCAGCGCGTTGTACTGATCCTGCAGAACGTTCTGCAGTTCACAGCAGTGAACGGTACGGCCAATAATACGGCCCAGCGTAGAGTGCAACTGCGACACTTCGATAGTTTTACCAGTCAGCTTGGTGTAAATCGCGATGATTTCATTCAGCTTGGCATGGGTAGACTCGCGTTTGGCCGCCAGTTTACACAGCATGTTGGCCAGCGGACCCACTTCAACCGTTTTACCGTAGAAGGTCGGTGCTTTAACCCAGGAGTATTTGCCGTCGTCTGACCAACCGGTGTAATCAGGAACCGTTGTGCCTTCCCACGGAGCCTGCGGCGCTTCGTCTTTGTACCACGCGTGTTTCGCACTCTCCTGAATCCCTTTGATCAGGTACTCATCTGAGTGAGAGGTGATCGGACGATAGGTCGAAAGATCGGCATCGGTGATATAACCGCCCGGGAACAGGAAGCTGCCGTTTTTACCGTCTGTCGGGAATTCCGGCGCACTCAGGTAGTTAACCGCACCCTGACCACGTTCCAGCCACTCAGGATAGAACGCAGCAATAACCGCGGTATCAACCTTGTACACCTGCTCAACGAAGTCGCTCAGCTTATCGATGAAGGACTTGATGTACATCAGGCGTTCAAGGTTCAGCACGCCGAGGCCGTCAAGGTTAATTGGGTTAGCAACCCCACCTACCGCCAGGTTCTGGATGTGCGGCGTTTTACCGCCTAACAGTGCCACAACGCGGTTGGCATCACGCTGGCATTCCAGCGCTTGCAGGTAGTGTGCGACCGCAATCAGGTTCACTTCCGGCGGCAGCTGCATTGCCGGGTGACCCCAGCAACCGTTAGCAAAAATGCCTAACTGACCGCTGGCAACAAGATCTTTGATCTTGTTCTGAACCTTGGTGAACTCTTCTGCGCTATTCAGGTGCCAGGAGGACACGCCGTTCAGCATGGCAGACGCTTTCGCTGGGTCGGCTTTCAGTGCAGAAGTGATATCCACCCAGTCCAGCGCAGACAACTGATAGAAGTGAACAATGTGGTCATGCGTGGTGTGCGCGGCCAGAATGATGTTACGGATATACTGTGCGTTCACCGGAACATCAATATTCAGCGCACTTTCTGCTGCACGAACGGAAGAGATAGCGTGAGTGGTCGTACAAACGCCACAGATACGCTGCACAATCATCCAGGCATCGCGCGGATCGCGGTTTTTCACGATCTCTTCCATGCCACGCCACATGGTGCCGGAAGCCCATGCTTTAGATACCACGCCATTTTCGATTTCGCAGTCGATGCGTAAATGACCCTCAATACGGGTTACCGGATCAATAGTAATTCTCTGGCTCATGCTTTGCTCGCCTCATGACGATTTTGATCGTTTTGTTTTAAAGGAGGAAGTATCGGCAGTAGACGAATGAGTACGATGTATGCACAAATCTCAATAGCCACAAAACCAATAGAAATCAACAGCTCTTCCCAGGTCGGGAAGTAGTGGTAGCCACCACCAGGATTGAACGCCACCAGCGAATAGGACAGACGCCATGTTGCACAACCCAGCAACGCGCTCAGCGCAGACAGATACAGCATGCGCGAGTCATTACGCAGCTTAGTGACGCGCAGCACCACCAGCGGGAAGACCATCAGCACGACTTCAAGCCAGAACATCAGGGAGTAAAGATCGCCTGAGAACGCATAGGACAGCTTGTCGCGATAGATCAGTTCGCCAAAGCGCAGGACGACGAAAATCGCCAGCAGCACGCTGATGGTATTCGTCAGCTTGATGAACAAACTTTTCTCGTCCGGACCGTTACCTTTCAGACCGGCTTGTACCAACGAGCCTTCAAAGATGACGATCGAGAAGCCCATAATAAAGGCGGTTAATACCGAGAAAAGCGGCAGCATTTCATAAGCTTGCCATAGCGGATGCACCTTATAACCCGCAGAAATCATCAATGAACCCATTGAAGACTGGTGCATGGTTGGCAGCAGCGCGCCGAGGGCAATAATAAAGAACATCACTTTATTCAAACGTTTGAGGGAAACTTTCCACCCCAGACGTTCAAACAGAGCCGGAGCAAATTCCAGCGCCATGATGCCGATATAGATGGTCATACAGACCGCCGTTTCGAACAGTACCGAGTTCACGTTGAAGTGGCCCGGAATGTAGAAATACGGCAGGTTCCAGTAACGACCGACGTCAATGGTGATCGACAGACCACCCAGCGAGTAGCCAAACAGGCTCGCCAGCAGCGCCGGACGAACCAATGGATGGTATTGTCCTCTGTTGAAAACGTACACCGCCCATGCCAGCGCCCAACCGCCGCACGCGAAGCCAGTACCAATCAACAGGTCAAACGCGATCCATACACCCCATGGGAAACCGCCGTTCAGATCGGAGACTGAGCCCAGTCCGAAGACCAGACGTTTCACGATCAGGAGCATACACAGGACGATAAGCGGCCCAAAAATAATGACCGGTTTGCTGATTATTTTTCCGCCCAGCGGTTTAGGATCATGACTCATGATCGTCTCCTCCATCGTGATGGTCGTTTTTCGTGTTACGACGAACCAGCACGGTTAAGCCCGCCAGCGCAGCCAGGGGTAATATCATGCCCTTGTACAGGGAATGTTGAACATGTTCGGAACGCGCACCAGTTGAAAGATCATCCAGCTTCGGCAGATCCAAATCCTCGTAAGGAACACCCGTCAGTACCATAACCTGCGTACCACCGCCTTCTTTCTCACCGTACAGGTGCGGGTAGTACTTCGGTACCGTATGCAGATAGGTATCGCCTGCTTTCACCGTCTGACGCGGATAGTGGTATTCGCTACCAGGCTTCAGCGCGAGACGTTTTTTCGCCTCAGCCATCAGCTCTTCACGCGTACCAAAAATCACCGCACCGGCAGGGCACACTTCAACACAACCCGGTAAACCACCTTTGTCCAGACGCTCAACGCCTTTCTGGTTACACAGTTCACATTTGTGAAGCGCACCAAACGGGTTGTTGTAGTCGTACTTAGGCACGTTGTACGGGCAGGCGACCATACAGTAACGACAGCCCGTGCAGACATCTTTGTCATAATGGACGATGCCGGTTTTCGGATCTTTCTTCAGCGCGGAGACCGGGCAAACGGAAACGCAGTTCGGATCAACACAGTGCATGCACTGTTTCTTGATGTATGCGTAGCCATTTTCTTCCTGGTCTTTGTTAACGCCTGTTCCGCTACGCCACACCTGAATGATGTTATTGGTATACGGCGACAGTTTGTCGTTGTTCGACCAGGTTTGCTCGCCTTCCGGGTTACGCGCCGGGAAGTTGATATCCTGACACTTGGTGACACAGGCCTGGCAGCCTACGCACAGCGTCGAGTCATAGAGCATCCCAAGAGAACCTGGGATCGGCGGACGGTTTTCTGCAGCCGCATGGCTGATGGACGGCGCTGCGCCCAACAGCAATGCCCCGCTGGAGGCTGCTTTTATAAAGTTACGTCTGTTCACGGTTATTCTCCCCGTGAGTCAGCGTTATCTTTCTTCTGCTGACGCCCCAGTTCACGAACCGCCATCACGCTGACACCGGCAACCAGTCCTACTACGCCACCCAGCAGTCCAATCG
Source organism: Citrobacter sp. Cpo089 (assembly GCF_030332695.1). Taxonomy (NCBI): domain Bacteria; kingdom Pseudomonadati; phylum Pseudomonadota; class Gammaproteobacteria; order Enterobacterales; family Enterobacteriaceae; genus Citrobacter; species Citrobacter sp. Cpo089. Next base: position 98,009 of record NZ_JAOWHJ010000072.1, read on the forward strand.
CCCCGGCAGAAACATTGCCGCCTTCTTTCATGTTGACGTCAGGTTTCTCGGAACGCGGCGTTTGGTTTTCCACATGAGCAAGCTGGTGAATACCTTTATGGAAGCCGACGCCTTCTTCGTTACAGCCGTAGCAAGGGTGACCGATAGCCACCGGCCACACGCCACCCACATCGCAGAATTGCAGCGTTGAGCAGTTGCCGTAGGTTTCTGGCCCTTTACAGCCCAGATGGTAGAGGCACCAACCTTCACGGTGGCCTTCATCACCAAACTCTTTAGCAAAACGACCAGCATCGAAGTGCGGGCGACGTTCGCAGTGTTCGTGAATCAAACGGCCATAGGCGAATGTCGGACGGTTTTTGGTATCCAGCTTCGGCGGCTTACCATAAGTGATGATATGCGCGACCGTTGCGAGGAAGTTATGCGGGTTCGGCGGACAGCCGGGGATGTTGATGATGGTTTTGCCTGGCAGAACTTCTTGCAGGCCGACGGCACCCGTTGGGTTAACGCCAGCGGCAGCAACACCACCCCACGCGGCGCAAGAGCCGATGGCAATGATAGCGGCTGCGCCTTCTGCGGCCCGGCGGATGTGATCCACGATCGGCTCACCGGCAACCATGCAGTAAATACCATTATCTTTCAGTGGGATAGAACCATCTACTACCAGAACATATTGCCCTTTGTACTTCTCCAGAGCGTTATGTTTGTTCTCTTCGACCTGATGGCCGAAGGCGGCAGAGAGCACCTCATGGTATTCCAGAGAGATTGTCTCCAGAACGAGGTTTTCCACTGTAGGGTGTGTCGCGCGAAGCAGCGATTCAGTACAACCCGTACACTCCTGAGCACCAATCCAGATAACCGGTGGGCGCTGAGGACGAGAAACTGATTCGGCCATTTCTGCGGCGGCTTTGCTACTGAGCCCCATGGTAGCGGCCAGTGCTGCACAAAGCTTCATGAAATCACGGCGATTAATGCCGCTCGAATTGATGAGAGAGTTATCTCCAGTCATTTTATAGTTATTCCGTTGCGAAGACCTGGCTTTTATTTTGCACCATTCGCATGTTGCATATTGCGATCGGCGCGCCATTACCACACTTTTTATATGGTTATGTGCATTATAATACTTCGGCGGAGCAACAAAACGAAGGCGTAGGTCAATAGTGTAATTAATTAAAGCAAGATAATACCCCTTTCGGATCAAGCTTCGAGTCGATAGCCGGCCATGAAAAACCGAATTGTTGTACTGGACTGGTTCTCTTTAAAGAAATCCATCACCATCTCTTTATCCAGCCCATAACGGCGCGTCAGGATCCCCGCTTCCCACGCGCTGAGCTGTCGATCGCCCGTTTTTTCAAACATTCGATGTGAAAATCCCAGCACAAAACCACGCTTATAATCCGCACAAAAATTCGCCACCGAGCGTGCACTATCCGCACTTGAGGCGTTTAATCCGGCCATCAGACCTTTACCAAAATGGTTGTCCATGCATAACCTCCAATCGCTATATAATAAATTATATAGCGATTTTTTAAGCAAAGACCAGAGGTATCACGAACTTTTTATAACGGCTTAAAAGGACACCCACTCATCCGTTTTAGCGGCCGCAGACGTTTTGCTGTCTGCTGAAGAGGAAGCGGTTTGGCTGGCTGTGTATTGCACATCATTAGCGGAAAGGCGGAACTGTTGCACCGAACGTTGCAGCTCCTCTGTTTGTCGTTCCAACGCTACTGCCGCGGCGGAAACTTGTTCTACCAGCGCAGCATTCTGTTGCGTTACGCTGTCCATCTGCGTGATCGCCACGCTCACCTGCGAGATACCCTTATTCTGTTCTTCCGAGGCAGAGGCAATTTGCTTCATGATGACAGTCACTTCGGTGGCGCCGCGCAGAATCGCCTCCATGGTTAATCCTGTTTCTTTAACCAAACGAGCACCCTGATCAACACGACGCGATGACTCGCCAATCAGCGTCTCAATCTCTTTCGCCGCCCCGGCGCTGCGACTGGCAAGGTTGCGTACTTCACCGGCAACGACGGCAAAACCGCGCCCCTGCTCGCCTGCCCTGGCTGCTTCAACCGCCGCGTTCAGCGCCAGAATGTTGGTCTGGAAAGCAATGCTATTAATAACTGACGTGATTTCCGCGATCTGTTTAGAACTGGCGGCAATGCCGTCCATCGTCTCAACCACTTCCGAAACCAGCGTGCTCCCTTTGCCTGCCGTTTCTGTGGCCGTATCGGCAAGCTGGCTGGCTTCACGCGCATTTTCTGCGTTCAGTTTTACCGTTGCGGTCAGCTGCTCCATGCTGGCAGCGGTCTCTTCCAGTGCCGCTGCCTGTTCTTCAGTACGTGAGGAGAGATCGTTATTCCCGGTCGAAATTTCCGTCGCCCCTCGCCAGATATTGTCACTACCTGAACGGATGGTACTGACGGCTTCACGCAGGCTATCCTGCATCGCGCACAATAACGGCACCAGTTGACCCACACAGTTACGACCAAAATCTTCGATGGGATGGCTGAGATCGCCCTGCGCAATCTGCTGGAACTGTTGGCGAATACGTCCCAGCGGTTTCACCATCATGGAAACAAGGTAGCGGTCGGTAAAGAAAAGGAGGGCAATCCCAAGGATAACGGCGGTGATAATTAGCGTCCGGATGATAGAGGTTTTGCCATCGACCATCACGCGGGTGGTATCGAGTCGCTCGCCTGCCGTGGCGTTAAAACGCTCGGCACTGGCGCCAAATTCACGGCTCAAAGCGGGTGTAATAGTGCTGGCATGCTCCGCAAAGGCCGTAAGCGTACCCTGCTGCGCCAGCTGCATTTGCGGGATCACGCCGTTGTCCAGCAGCGCCTGCCACTTCGTCAGTACTGCGTTAGCGACGTCAGGGTCCATAGGGCCCGGAGATAATGTTTTCATCTCCTGGAGTTTTTTGCTCATATTCTCAAGGGACTGTTGCGCCGGCGCAAAATCAGGCGTTCCGCCACTCATTTTGACATCCATGGCGCGACTTAAGCGCGTTACGAAGCGAAAGTACTGATCGTTGCCCTGACTGAGAACCGTCATCTGATGGACAAGATGACGGTCAATATCATTGCCTTCAGATATTTTTGATAACGAATGAAGACTGAATAAACCCACGCCCGACCAGAGCAGGCAAAAAAGTCCCAGTATTGCCAGCATGACAATACGAATAGTGAAGTTTTTCAGCAAACGCATAATAATTTCCTTGCCGTTGATGAGGAATTCGCCATCAGGCGATACTTATCCTTGTTATCGGCAGGCAGTAGAGAAGATATAATGCGTTCTTTATTTTTTTACTTTCTTAAGTACATCCACTCTCTCTCCACACTATATCAATATGAATGCTAATGAAATTAGGTAGCATTATTATTCAGGTAATTAGTTATAAGCATTAAATAATCTATTGTTTTCTATCGCAAATATTTGTTAAACCACGCAAGAGTACGTTCCCAGGCTAAATCAGCGGCAGCTTTATCATAACGGGGGGTCGAATCGTTGTGAAAGCCATGATTAACGCCGGGATAGATATAGGCTTCATAGACTTTCTTATTGGCCTTAAGCGCCGCTTCATAGGCAGGCCATCCCTCATTAATACGTGTGTCTAATTGCGCATAGTGCAGTAATGAAGGCGCGTTTATTTTGGGGACATCTGATGCAGGAACCTGCCGCCCATAAAAAGGCACCGCGCAGGCCAGTTCAGGGAAAGCTACAGCAGCGGCATTCGACACACCACCACCGTAGCAAAATCCGGTGATACCTACCTTTCCCGTCGTCCCTGAATAAGATTGCATAAATTCAATGGCGGCAAAAAAATCGTTCATCAACTTTACGGGGTCAACCTGCTGCTGCAATTCCCGACCTTTATCATCATTGCCAGGATATCCCCCTACCGAACTTAATCCATCCGGCGCAAGTGCCATAAAGCCCGCCTTCGCCACCCGCCTCGCCACATCTTCAATATACGGATTCAGCCCACGATTCTCATGCACTACCACCACCGCCGGAACTTTCCCTGTCACCTTCGCAGGTTTAACTAAATACCCCCGCACATCACCATGCCCTTCAGGCGAAGGATAGGTAATATATTCCGCCAGAATATCGGGATCGGTAAATTCTACCTGCGTTGCGAGGGCATAATTGGGTTTCAATAAATTGAATAAAGCCAACGCCGTCATGCCACCCACTGCATATTTCGCTGCCAGATTGAGAAACTCGCGTTTCGTTATTTTGCCATGCGCGTAATAGTCATAGTAGTCGAGCAGTTCTTGCGAAAAATCTTTGGCAGTCAAACGCGGCATCGTCGCACTCCTGATTGATGTTTTTTTAAGCAAAGCACAGTGACCTGTTTTTGCCCAGTTTTTCATCTCAGTGTGACCTGGTGAACGGGATATTCACCGTGAACCCGCTAGAATAGAAACGTTGTTTCGAAATTCACCTGCACTAAGGAGATCTCATGGCCTGGTTTGCCAATCCTGAACGTTACGAGCAGATGCTCTATCGCTACTGTGGGCGCAGCGGTTTGCGTTTACCCGCGCTATCGCTGGGTTTATGGCACAGTTTTGGGCACGTTCAGGCGCTGGATTCACAGCGAGCCCTGTTGCGTAAAGCATTTGATTTAGGCATCACGCATTTTGATTTAGCCAATAACTATGGGCCGCCACCAGGCAGCGCAGAAGAGAATTTTGGCCGATTGCTGCGCGAGGATTTTGCACACTATCGCGATGAACTGATTATCTCCACCAAGGCAGGCTATGACATGTGGCCTGGGCCATATGGTTCTGGCGGTTCGCGCAAATACCTGCTCGCCAGCCTCGACCAGAGTCTGAAACGCATGGGTCTCGACTATGTCGATATCTTCTACTCTCACCGCGTTGACGAAAATACGCCAATGGAAGAGACCGCCTCGGCGCTGGCCCACGCCGTGCAAAGCGGTAAAGCGCTGTATGTCGGCATCTCATCCTATTCCCCGGAACGTACGCAGAAAATGGCCGAGCTGATGCGGGAATGGAAAATTCCATTGCTGATCCATCAGCCGTCTTACAACCTGCTTAACCGCTGGGTAGACAGCAGCGGCCTGCTGGATACGCTGGAATCCAACGGTATGGGCTGCATCGCATTTACGCCGCTGGCTCAGGGACTGCTGACGGGGAAATACCTTAACGGTATTCCGGAAGGTTCACGCATGCAGCGTGAAGGGAAAAAAGTTCGTGGGTTAACGGAAAACATGCTGACGGAAGAAAACCTTACCAGCCTGCGTTTGCTTAATGAGATGGCGCAACAGCGTGGACAGTCGATGGCACAAATGGCCTTAAGCTGGCTGCTAAAAGACAACAGGGTAACGTCGGTATTGATTGGCGCCAGTCGACCGGAGCAACTGGAAGAGAACGTTCAGGCGCTGGCGAATCTGACGTTCAGCGCCGAAGAACTGGCGCAGATCGATAAGCACGTCGCGGACGGTAAGCTGAACCTGTGGCAGGCCTCATCTGACAAATAACCGTAGGTAATCCCGTGCCGGGTAGCAACGTTGTTCTTCCCGGCACGTAATACGGGCCAGCCAGCTCCTCACACCTCTTCTGCTTTGATTTCTGGGCGCTGATATTCCGGCCACACCAGCGCGACAAGTGCAGGATAGGCTTCCAGGCTGAACTCCCTGAAGCACTGACGTAAGTTAAGCACGTCCAGATCGGCATGCGGGACTTTCTCGCCACTTAGGCAGCGTTTTTTAATATTGTCGTAATATTTATACACCGCAGAGTTGAGATCGCTGCAACGCCGCTGTGCATCAAATAGCCCTGGCGTCTCATTCAGCTCCACCATTGTCATCCGTTTGATCGTCGAGTGGATAAAATCGATATATTCGTGATTGACACGCCAATACCAAACCGGAGTAATCGAATTCATCAGTACCGAGAAATGATCTTCACCCTCTTCTTTACTCAGTATTTCCGGCTGGTTTTCAGCGTATCCATTTTCTGCATTACGGTTTTTATTTGCACTGTGCATCAACAAAAGTACCCCGCAAGTCAGCAATAGCAGGGTAATAACAGAATAAAATATACTGTTCATATACTGGCTCCATTTTTTTTGATTTTAAAATTACGCCATGCTATTGTCAACGCGGCATGGTTTATTTAAAACAACATATCATTGGCATCAAAGGATATTTCAACATGCTTCCCGAGCATCTTGTTCCCTCGCGTTTTCACTTATCCAGCTCACCTGACAATACCACCTCTACAGATAATAGTGAAAATTTGACTCAGGGGAAGATAACATTAAGCGATTACGAATCCGATATTTTGATTAGCTCAACCGCTACCGGTCAGTCACGGAATATGCTATTTGAAGAGTGCGACCGCCATTTAAAAGAGCGTCTATTTCGTGCAGCAAAAATTGAGTCATTCTCTCGCCTGCTCAATTCACTACAGGCAGAAGGCGACATTAATGCACAAGAATTAAGTAAAATTTTGACTCAAAAAACAGCCATCATAAATGAACAGGGCAACAAAATTTGGCTTAATTTAATTACCCGTGAAACCAGCGATCCTATTTTTTATTCTCTGGAAGAGAAATAAAATGAAAGATGTTGAGGATAATAATGTTTATTTGGCTTTAGATAACCATAAAAGCGATGAGTTTGTCTTAAAGCAAAATTTAGCCGTGTTGATTGCCAATAAAAACACGACACTGGAAAGCGTTGCTCAGGAGATAGTCTCTATTCCCGCTGCACTGGTGCGGATGAAATGGCAAAATCGCCGTGAAATATACTCGCTACAGGCTAAAGAAGAGATCTACGGTGCCGCGATCGAAGCCATTATGGAGCAGCAACCAGAACTGCGGGACAAAATCATGGCCCGACTGGAAAGCACCTACCAGCATATACTCGCGCGGGAAACGGCCACCTTACGCCTGACGCGAAAGCTGTCTGAAGGGAACTACGAACCCACCAGAATAACCACGGTCGCGTTAGATGAGAACAGATAAGAACAAGTGTGCGAGGGAGTTGAATCAGGAGAGGCACGCCGGGTAAGGCGGCAACCATTACCCGGCATGATGAGGATTACTTCGCTTTCACAGTCTCTTCGCCAACCAGACCAATCTTCAGGAAGCCCGCCTGATGCAGCGTATCCATCACCTTCATCATGGTTTCATAATCAACGGTTTTATCTGCCCGGAAGAAAATCGTGGTGTCTTTCTTCCCTTCAGTTAGCGCATTTAGCTCGTTAATCATGGTTTCATCCGTCACCTGATTGTTGCCAATAAACATACTCTTATCGGCTTTAACTGACAGGTAAACCGGTTTTTCCGGACGCGGCTGCGGCGTGCTGGTGGAGGCAGGGAGATTCACCTTCACATCTACGGTTGCCAACGGCGCGGCAACCATAAAGATGATCAATAAAACCAACATAACGTCGATAAACGGCGTCACGTTGATTTCATGCATTTCACCGTTATCGTCCAGGTTTTCATTAAAGCTCATTGCCATGGAACATTATCCTACACGTAATTTCTGCGCTGCACGTACCGGATGCGCGGATGCGCTCGCGTTCAGGTCCAGATCGCGGCTTTGCAACAACAGCACCTGTGCCGCGACGTCGCCCAGCATCGCTTTATAGCTGCCAATCTGACGTGCGAAAATGTTGTAGATAACAACCGCTGGAATTGCTGCGACCAGACCGATTGCGGTCGCTAACAGCGCTTCTGCGATACCCGGCGCAACAACGGCCAGGTTGGTCGTTTGGGTTTGTGCAATCCCGATGAAGCTATTCATGATGCCCCATACGGTACCGAACAGACCGACGAAAGGAGAGATAGCCCCGATGGTGGCCAGGTATCCGTTACCGCGGCCCATATGGCGACCTACCGCAGCCACACGACGCTCCAGACGGAAGCCGGTACGCTCTTTAATGCCTTCGTTATCTTCGCTGCCTTCTGACAGTTCCAGCTCGTTCTGCGCTTCGTTAATCAACTGTGCGCCCAGGCTTTTGCCATCGAATCCTGCGGCAATCTCACTTGCCTGATCTAAAGAGCGGGCTTCCGCCAGCAGTTGCTGTTCACGCTTAAGGCGGCGTTTCTGAGTAAATAACTCAAGGCTCTTACTAAAGAAGATAGCCCAGGTGACCACTGACGCCAAAATCAGCCCAATCATCACGCACTTAACCACGATATCGGCGTGCTGATACATACCCCAGACGGAAAGATCCGTCTGCATCAAATTATTACCCACTCTGTATCTCCAGGACGCAAATCACAAAATCTGAGCGTAATCATATCAAAACGACGTCGAATTGATAGTCGTTCTCATTACTATTTACATATTGCCGCACCTTTGGTTTCTTTTCCTTGCGCTCACGCAGTAAAAAAGTCACCAGAAGCATTTTGAGATTATTTTCTACTGTATGGCCGTTCTGCAGGATGCGTCATCTTTGATTCATGGTAGTTTAGACATCCAGACGTATAAAAATAGGTAAGACAACATGGCAGATAAGCAACTTGAAACCAAACTCGTTCACGCAGGACGCAGTAAAAAGTACACGCTGGGCTCGGTAAATAGCGTGATCCAGCGCGCTTCTTCGCTGGTTTTTGACACCGTAGAGGCCAAAAAACAGGCCACGCACAACCGGGCGAACGGCGCACTGTTCTATGGACGTCGCGGAACCCTGACGCATTTCTCTCTTCAGGAAGCGATGTGCGAACTGGAAGGTGGCGCGGGTTGCGCACTGTTCCCCTGCGGTGCGGCGGCCGTTGCCAACACCATCCTTGCCTTTGTGGAGCAAGGGGATCATGTGCTGATGACCAATACCGCCTATGAACCCAGTCAGGATTTCTGTACCAAAATTCTCGGCAAGCTCGGCGTGTCCACCGGCTGGTTCGATCCGCTGGTTGGCGCCGATATCGTTAAGCACATACAGCCGAACACGAAAGTCGTATTTCTGGAATCTCCCGGCTCTGTCACTATGGAAGTGCATGATGTTCCCGCTATTGTTGCCGCCGTCAGAAGCGTCGCGCCGGATGCAATCATCATGATTGATAACACCTGGGCTGCCGGGGTGCTGTTCAAAGCGTTGGATTTTGGCATCGATATCTCTATTCAGGCAGGCACCAAATATCTGATTGGTCATTCTGACGGCATGGTCGGCACGGCGGTATCTAATGCCCGCTGCTGGGATCAACTGCGCGAAAATGCCTATCTGATGGGGCAAATGCTGGACGCCGATACCGCCTATATGACCAGCCGTGGACTGCGTACGCTGAGCGTTCGCCTGCGTCAGCACCATGAAAGCAGCTTAAAGGTCGCCGAGTGGCTGGCCAGCCATCCGCAGGTCGCCCGCGTGAACCACCCGGCACTGCCCGGCAGTAAAGGCCATGAATTCTGGAAGCGTGATTTTACCGGCAGCAGCGGCCTATTCTCCTTTATATTGAATAAGAAGCTCAATAATGAGGAGCTTGCTGCGTATCTGGATCACTTCAGCCTGTTCAGCATGGCCTACTCCTGGGGCGGTTTTGAGTCGCTGATTCTCGCCAACCAGCCGGAACACATTGCGGCAATCCGTCCGCAAGGCGAGGTGGATTTCAGCGGAACGCTCATCCGTTTACATATCGGTTTAGAGAATGTTGACGATCTGATTGCCGATTTGGCCGCAGGATTTGCCCGAATCGAGTAAAATTGCCACAGATGGACATATATGCAGACACTTCTGGTGGAAAAGTCTGCAATTGTTGCGTCCGGGATCAAGGCATCCCGGGCAATTCAGGAGTACAATCCACACATAAACGCTGTTCCACAGGAAAGTCCATGGTAGTCATTCAAGATATTGTCTCCGCGCTCTGGCAACACGATTTTGCCGCACTGGCGGATCCGCACGTGGTGAGCGTGGTGTACTTCGTCATGTTCGCCACGCTGTTTTTAGAAAATGGCCTGCTGCCCGCCTCCTTTTTACCCGGAGACAGCCTGTTATTACTGGCAGGAGCGCTGATCGCTCAGGACGTGATGAGTTTTTTACCTACCATAGCTATTCTGACGGCCGCAGCCAGTCTGGGCTGCTGGCTGAGTTATATTCAGGGACGCTGGCTAGGCAACACGCGCACGGTGAAAGGCTGGCTGGCGCAATTACCGGAAAAATACCATCAGCGCGCAACCTGCATGTTTGACCAACACGGTCTGATGGCGCTGCTGGCAGGGCGTTTTCTGGCGTTTGTTCGCACCTTGCTGCCAACGATGGCGGGCATTTCAGGGCTTCCTAACCGTCGGTTCCAGTTTTTTAACTGGCTGAGTGGCCTGCTGTGGGTCACCGTCGTCACCAGTTTCGGCTATGCGCTGAGCATGATCCCGTTCGTTAAACGCCATGAAGATCAGGTGATGACCTTTTTAATGATCCTGCCGATTGCCCTGTTAACCGCAGGTCTGTTGGGAACATTGTTCGTGGTGATTAAAAAAAAATACTGTAGCGCCTGAGTATTATCCGTAGCCGGGGTAATCCCCGGCATTTTGCCTGATGGCGCGCAGCTTTATAGCCTACGGTGTACCTGTCAGGCCTACAAGAAATCAACTCCCCTGCATCATACGAATTCTTGCCGCATCTTCCCCCGGCGTTACGCCAAAGAAACGTTTGAACTCCCGACTGAATTGCGATGCGCTCTCATAACCGACGCGCATGGCAGCCGCACTGGCCTTCATTCCATCGTGAATCATCATCATCCGCGCTTTATGCAGGCGATAACTCTTAAGATATTGCAGCGGCGACGTGCTGGTAACCGCTTTAAAATTATGATGAAACGCCGACACGCTCATGTTCGCCTCTGCCGCCAGCTGTTCTACATTGAGGTTTTCGGTGTATTTGGTTTCAATCCGCTTCAGTACCCGGCTTATCAAACTGAAATGCGTCTGGCGACTGACCAGCGCAAGCAAGGCACCGCCACGCGGCCCGGTCAACACATGGTAGAGGATCTCGCGAATAATCTGTTTCCCCAGAATACGCGCATCCAGCGGCCGCTCCATTACATCCAGCAGGCGCTCTGCGGCACAGAGAATTTCGTCAGAGAGTGTCGCAGAGTTAATCCCACTGGCAGCCATGGCGGGCTGGAACAGTTCGTCTTCCCCAATGTCCATCAGCAGCTCCTGCAATTGCAGAATATCGACATTCAGGTAAATACCGGCCAGAGGAACCTCCGGCGTCGCATAGGTTTCACATTCAAAGGGTAAAGGTACGGTTAGCAGCAGGTATTCGTTGGCGTCATAGCGAAATATGCGCTCATTGATGTAACCAATTTTATGTCCCGAAAAGAGAAATATGATGCCTGGCTGATACATGACTGGTGTACGTGCCGCCGGCTCCGTACCGTATAGCAGGCGGACATCTGGCAGCAGTTCGTTAAGTCTATTTTCATTGCTTTTCAGCTGCTTAATTTTATCTGTCAGCAGAAGGCAGATCTCATCACGGTTCATGGAGCACCATTTCATCATCGGTTTTCGACCCTGACATAATGCGCAGATTTATCCGTTTTCTCCAGCAGTCTGTAGAAATGGGCAAGACATCGGCAGAAATGAGCATTGAGAGCAGCGCGGCGGGCGACCACAATGTTCATCATCCGGCAGACACTCTCCTGCCCTCTTTTATTACCCACCAAAGGGAACGAGCAATGAACAACTTTAATCTCCATACCCCAACACGTATTTTGTTTGGTAAAGGCGCGATTGCTGAGCTGCGCGATCAAATTCCTCAGGACGCTCGCGTACTGGTTACCTACGGCGGCGGCAGCGTGAAAAAAACCGGCGTCCTGGCACAGGTTCAGGACGCGCTAAAAGGCCTGGATGTGCTGGAGTTTGGCGGTATCGAGCCAAACCCGTCTTACGAAACGCTGATGAACGCAGTAAAAATCGTGCGTGATGAGAAAGTGACGTTTCTGCTGGCAGTAGGTGGCGGTTCAGTGCTGGACGGCACCAAATTCATCGCGGCAGCGGCACAGTACGCTGACAGCATCGATCCATGGCGCATTCTGGAAACCCACGGCAGCGACGTAACAAGCGCCATCCCGATGGGCTCCGTATTAACCCTGCCTGCAACCGGCTCTGAATCTAACTCCGGCGCGGTAATTTCGCGTAAAACCACCGGCGATAAACTGGCCTTTATGACCCCGTTTGTGCAGCCAGTATTTGCCGTACTGGATCCGGTTTACACCTACACCCTGCCGCCGCGTCAGGTTGCAAACGGCGTTGTGGATGCTTTTGTTCATACCGTGGAACAGTATGTGACTTATCCGGTAGACGGGAAAATTCAGGATCGCTTTGCCGAAGGCATTCTGCTCACGCTGGTAGAAGAAGGTCCGAAAGCCTTGCAGGAGCCGGAAAACTACAACGTGCGTGCGAACGTCATGTGGGCGGCAACCCAGGCGCTGAACGGCCTGATTGGCGCAGGCGTACCGCAGGACTGGGCAACGCATATGTTGGGCCATGAACTGACCGCAATGCATGGTCTGGATCATGCTCAAACGCTGGCCATCGTTCTGCCAGCGCTGTGGAATGAAAAACGTGATACCAAGCGTGCCAAACTGCTGCAATACGCAGAGCGTATCTGGAATATCACCGAAGGTTCCGACGACCAGCGCATCGACGCCGCCATTGCCGCTACCCGTACTTTCTTCGAACAAATGGGTGTACCCACTCGCCTGTCTGACTACGGCCTGGACGGTAGCTCTATCCCGGCATTGCTGGAAAAACTGGAAGCACACGGTGGTACGCAACTGGGCGAACATCAGGACATTACGCTTGAAGTCAGCCGTCGGATTTACGAAGCTGCCCGCTAAGGTTTTTTAACCTCCGCCTTTCGTTTTTGGGTATTTATACCAGGCTTAAGTCACACCTAACTCACCGGGGGCTGCCCCGGTGACTGTAATCCAGGGGGGGAATTATGACCGGTCCAACCATTATCAAACTACAGGATGGTAACGTCATGCCGCAACTGGGCCTGGGGGTCTGGAAGGCAAGTAACGAAGAAGTCATCACCGCCATTCATAAAGCGCTGGAAGTGGGGTATCGCTCAATTGATACCGCTGCTGCGTACAAAAACGAAGAAGGTGTCGGCAAAGCAATACGCGATGCTGGCGTACCACGGGACGAGTTATTCATCACCACCAAGCTGTGGAATGATGACCAAAAACGCCCCCGGGAAGCCTTGCTCGAAAGCATGGAAAAACTCCAGCTTGATTACCTCGATCTATACCTGATGCACTGGCCGGTTCCGGCGATCGACCACTACGTTGAAGCGTGGGAAAACATGATCGACCTGCAAAAAGAAGGTCTTATTAAGAGCATCGGCGTGTGCAACTTTCAGATCAATCATCTCCAGCGGTTGATGGATGAAACCGGCGTACCTCCAGTGATTAACCAGATCGAACTTCATCCGCTTATGCAACAGCGCCAACTGCACGCCTGGAACGCAACGCATAAAATCCAGACCGAATCCTGGAGCCCGCTGGCGCAGGGCGGCAAAGACGTCTTTGATCAAAAGATCATCCGTGACCTCGCCGAGAAATATGGCAAATCACCGGCGCAGATTGTCATCCGCTGGCACCTGGATAGCGGGCTGGTGGTGATTCCGAAATCAGTCACCCCGGCGCGTATCGCAGAAAACTTTAACGTCTGGGACTTCCGCCTGGATAAAGACGAATTAGGCAAAATCGCGAAACTCGATCAGGGCAAACGTCTGGGGCCAGACCCGGATCAGTTCGGCGGTTAACCCCTTCCCTCCAGCCCGACACTCTCGTCGGGCCTTTACTGATTTGAAATATCAGGAAACAATTCACGCACATATATTGATGTATTTCTTGCAGTCGCTGGAGCAGCATTACGCAACATAACCTGTTAATTATTAAATAAATATATTTATTTAATGAATATATTCACCATATCCATAGGTGCGTAAGCGTGACTGAGAAAAAAAGTAGCGGAGTCAAATGGCTCCCATTAATTCTTATAATATTCATTTCTGCCGGACTGTGGCAACTTACCCCTCCCTCGGGGTTAAGTGCGCCAGCCTGGCATTCGGCAATTATCTTCGTCGCGACGATTGCCTCTATCGTGGCAAAAGTTTTACCCATCGGCGCGGTCGGCATTATTGGGATTACGGTTTTTGCACTCGCCTATGCTGCCGGGGATAAAACCGCCAGCGGCGCTATCACCACGGCACTGAGTGAGCTGAACAGTTCACTTATCTGGCTTATCGTCGTGGCTTTTATGATTGCCCGCGGATTTATCAAAACTGGCCTCGGACGACGCATTGCGCTGCAGATGATCCGTCTGCTCGGCAAGCGCACGCTGGGACTCGCCTATGGTCTGGCTTTTGCCGATCTGATCCTCTCCCCGGCAATGCCGAGTAATACAGCACGCTGCGGCGGCGTCATCTATCCGATTGCTGACTCTCTGGCACGCAGTTTCCATTCGAACCCGGAAGATGAGTCCCGCAGTAAAATCGGTACCTTTCTTATCACCTGTATTGGCAACGTCAACGACGTCACCGCCGCGCTCTTTATGACCGGCTATACCGGCAACCTGTTGGCGGTGAAACTGGCGGCCAATGCAGGCGTCACGCTGACCTGGGGCGGCTGGTTTATGGCGGCGCTGCTGCCATGCCTGGTGTCCTTACTGCTGGTTCCACTGCTGGTCTACTGGATCGTGCGCCCGGAAATTAAGCACACGCCGGATGCCCCGAATCTGGCGCGCAAAGAGCTGGCGGAAATGGGCAGTATGTCTCGCGGCGAATGGCTGATGCTGGCTACCGTCGGCGTACTGCTGGTGCTATGGATTTTTGGCGATACGTTAGGCGTCGACGCCACCACTGCCTCGTTCGTGGGGCTGTCCATTTTATTGCTAAGCGGTGTTCTGAGCTGGGAAGATGTGAAGAGCGAGAAAGGTGCATGGGACACACTGATTTGGTTTGCCGCGCTGTTGATGATGGCGAACCAGCTGAAAAAACTGGGCTTCACCACCTGGTTTGGCAATCTGATCGGCGATAGCCTGAGCAGTACTATGCACGGTACCAGTTGGGTGATCGTCCTGCTGCTGCTGAACGCCGCCTACTTCTATACCCACTACTTTTTTGCCAGCGGTAATGCACAGATTGCCGCGCTGTACGCCGTTTTCCTCGGCGTCGGTCTGCATCTGAATATTCCCGCAGCCCCCACGGCATTAATGCTGGCCTTCACCAGCAGTTTGTACTGCTCGCTCACCCAGTACACCCACGCTCGCGGTCCAATCCTGTTTGGTGCCGGGTATGTTCCAACGGGCGTCTGGTGGCGCACAGGATTTATCATCAGCTTGTTTAACCTGGCGGTGTTTATCACCGTGGGTCTGATGTGGTGGAAGGTGTTGGGTCTGTACTAAACTGACTGCGTCCAGACGAATCACCTTACCTGCGGAGAAAAGGAATGACCTGTATTTTCTGTCAAATAGTTGAAGGTAAAGCCCCCTGCCATAAGGTCTGGGAAGACGAGCATCATCTGGCTTTTCTGTCGATTTTCCCGAACACCGACGGTTTTACCGTGGTGATCCCGAAAAAGCATTATCCCAGCTATGCCTTCGATATGCCGCCGCAGGCACTGGCTGATCTGATGCTGGCAACCCAAAAAGTGGCTAAGAAACTGGATAAGGCTTTCCCGGATGTCAGTCGTACAGGGATGTTCTTCGAAGGTTTCGGCGTAGACCATGTACACAGCAAATTAAGCCCCATGCATGGCACTGGCGATCTAACCCACTGGAAACCGATTGAAGCGCGGCAGAATAAATTTTTCGAGCAATATGAAGGATATCTGTCGTCACATGACCACGAACGAGCGGATGATGCAAAACTGGCCGCATTAGCGGCCAGAATTCGTGAAGCATAAATACTGCGTCTTTCTACCGGATGGCGGTACAAGGAACTTATCCGGCCTACAAAACTGTGCTGTACGTAGGCCGGATTAGCTTTCACCATCGGGCAAGACAGATTAGCGCCCTGCCACTTTCCCGCGTTTTTTGTTTGCAGCAGGCGTCTGGCGCTGATGCGCCACCGGTGTGTGCTTGGTCAACGCCGGACGGGTATGACGGTTCTGGCGACGCGCTTCGCGCATCTCTTCCAGCGTAGGTGCCGGGACCAGACATTCGCGACGACCGCCGATCAGATGCTTTTTACCCATATCTTCCAGCGCCTGGCGGATTAACGGCCAGTTAGCTGGATCGTGGTAACGCAGCAGGGCTTTATGCAAACGACGCTGCTTATCACCTTTCGGCACCACCACATCTTCACTCTTATAACCAATTTTACCCAGCGGGTTTTTCCCGGTGTAATACATGGTTGTGGAGTTCGCCAACGGCGATGGATAGAAGTTCTGCACCTGATCCAGACGGAAACGACGTTGCTTCAGCCACAACGCCAGATTCACCATATCTTCGTCACGCGTACCTGGGTGCGCGGAAATAAAGTACGGGATCAGATACTGCTCTTTACCCGTCTGTTTAGAGTAGGTATCGAACAATTCCTTAAAGCGATCGTAGCTGCCCATCCCCGGCTTCATCATCTTCGACAGCGGGCCTTCTTCGGTATGCTCTGGCGCAATCTTGAGATAACCGCCAACGTGGTGGGTCGCCAGCTCTTTGATATAGCGTGGGTCTTCAACCGCGATGTCATAGCGCACGCCCGAAGCGATGAGGATCTTTTTAATGCCTTTCAAATCACGCGCTCGACGATAAAGGTTAATCGTCGGTTCGTGGTTGGTGTCCATATGCGGACAGATATCCGGGTAGACGCATGACAGACGACGGCAGGTCTGTTCCGCGCGCGGTGACTTACAGCGCAGCATATACATGTTTGCCGTTGGGCCGCCGAGATCGGAAATCACGCCGGTAAAGCCCGGAACGGTGTCGCGAATGGCTTCGATTTCATTGATGATCGAGTCTTCAGAGCGGCTCTGGATGATACGACCTTCGTGCTCGGTGATCGAACAGAACGAACAGCCGCCAAAGCAGCCACGCATAATGTTGATCGAGAAACGGATCATCTCATAGGCCGGAATGCGGCTGTCGCCATACGCCGGATGCGGCACGCGTTTGTACGGCAGCGCAAAGACGCTATCCATCTCTTCGGTAGAGAGCGGAATGGCTGGCGGGTTGATCCAGATGTAGCGATCGCCGTGCTTTTGCATCAGCGCACGCGCACAACCTGGGTTGGTTTCGTGGTGCAGGATACGCGACGCATGCGCATACAGCACTTTATCGCCCTTCACTTTTTCGAAGGACGGCAGCAGCACGTAGGTTTTTTCCCACGGTTTCGGGCGCGGCGGCAGTACGGTTACCGCTTTCGCTTCCTGCTTTTTCGGTGCGACCGGTTTGTTGTCAGCACACGGCAGATCTTCACCATACGGATGCGGGATCGGGTCAATCTTGCCCGGCGTGTCGAGGCGCGTGGAATCCACCCCACTCCAGCCCGGCAGCGCTTCTTTAACCATAATCGCAGTGTTACGCACGTCGCGGATCTGATCGATGGTTTCGCCCATCGCCAGACGATGCGCCACTTCCACCAGCGGACGTTCGCCGTTGCCGAACATCAGCATGTCGGCTTTGGAATCCACCAGAACAGAGCGGCGAACGGTATCAGACCAATAGTCATAGTGCGCGGTACGGCGCAGGCTGGCCTCAATACCGCCGAGAATAACCGGCACATCTTTCCATGCTTCTTTACAGCGCTGGGTATAGACCAGCGTGGCGCGGTCCGGACGTTTGCCCGCAACGTTGTCCGGTGTGTAGGCATCGTCATGGCGCAGTCGGCGATCTGCGGTGTAGCGGTTGATCATCGAGTCCATGTTGCCTGCGGTCACACCAAAGAACAGGTTCGGTTTGCCCAAACGCATAAAATCGTCTTTGTTGTTCCACTCCGGCTGGGCGATAATCCCTACGCGAAAGCCTTGTGCTTCCAGCATACGTCCGCAAATTGCCATGCCAAAGCTGGGATGATCGACGTATGCATCGCCGGTAACCAGAATGATGTCGCAGCTATCCCAGCCAAGTTGGTCCATTTCGTCGCGTGACATCGGCAAAAACGGTGCCGGGCCAAAACAGGCAGCCCAGTACTGCGGCCAGGAGAAAAGGTCTCTGTCCGGCTGGATCAGGGATATTGCGCTCATAATGCTTCCAAAAATGGTAAAAAAATAATCAAAGGCCGAGGATTATACGCTGTATATCGGCAAGAAATGAAGTGGAGTCTGAACCAGACCAGTAGAAAGTTATATAAATTGTTAAATTTTACGACGATCATTTTTATCAATCATAATTAACACCATGCCAGCCAGCTGAGATAACTCTTTTTCGGCGGGGGATTTTTCATTGCGACTCAACGATTCACTGCATATTTCCCAGTTACGGGTTGTTGTTCACCTGTGCGGATTTCTGGTTCTTCTCTACAGCTTTTCTATGCTGCCACCGATGCTCATCGCTTTGTTAAATAAAGAGCGGAGCTTGTTCGCTTTTTTCAGCACATTTATGACTTTCTTCACCCTCGGCGGCGGGGCGTGGTTGGCAACCAAACATGCGGGTATTCAACTGCGCACCCGGGATGGTTTCGTCATTATCGTCCTGTTCTGGCTGTTGTTTTCGTTTATCAGCGCGATGCCGATGTGGATGGACGATGGCTTAAACCTCTCTTTTGCGGATGCCCTGTTTGAAGGAGTTTCTGGAATTACCACTACAGGCGCAACGGTGATTGATGACGTCAGCGCCTTGCCGAAGTCGTATCTGTACTATCGGGCTCAGCTCAATTTTATTGGCGGTCTGGGTGTTATTGTCCTCGCCGTAGCGGTATTGCCGCTGCTGGGTATTGGTGGCATGAAGCTGTATCAGTCTGAAATGCCGGGCCCTTTTAAAGAAGAGCGCCTCACGCCAAGACTTGCTGATACTGCACGTACGCTGTGGATGACCTATGTCATTCTGGGTCTGATCTGTACTCTGGCCTTCTGGGCTGCCGGGATGTCGTTTTTCGACGCCTTATGCCACGGGCTTTCGACGGTCTCTCTCGGCGGATTTTCCACTCGCAGCGAGAGCATCGGCTTTTATAACAGCCATGCCATTGAGCTTGTCGCCGGGATATTTTCACTGCTGTCTGCATTTAACTTCACCCTCTGGTACGTTGCTATCGTGAAACGTACCTTCAAACCCTTTCGTCGTAATGCCGAATTGCGTTTCTTTTTGCTTATTGCGTTGGTGGTCACTCTGATCGCCACCTGGCAAGTTTGGCGGGCAGGCATGTACGGATTAACGGACAGCCTGGTGCATGCTTTTTTTCTGGCCAGTTCGATGCTGACAGATAATGGCCTGTCGACGGCGGATTACGCGCAGTGGCCTTCGCACACGATCTTCATGCTGCTCAGCGCCAGTTTCTTCGGCGGTTGTGTGGGATCGACCTGCGGGGGGATTAAGGTGCTGCGCTTTTTGATTATGTTCAAGCAGTGCCGCCAAGAGTTACACCAGCTCGCGCACCCTCGCGCCCTGCTGAATATCAAAGTGGGCAATAGCGTGGTAAGCGACCGGGTAGTGCGTTCGGTATGGAGCTTTTTCTTTCTCTACGTTTTGCTCACCAGCTTTTTTATCTGGGCGCTCAATCTGATGGGCTACGATCTATTCTCCTCTTTCGCCACCGTCGCCGCCTGCATCAACAATATGGGGCTAGGATTTGGCGTCACCGCCACGACATTTGGCACCTTAAACGAGGAAGCAAAGCTACTGATGTGCGCGGCCATGATCATGGGGCGTCTGGAGATTTACCCCATTCTGATCCTGTTCTCGCGCATGTTCTGGCGGGCGTAACGAATACCCCGGCGCATTACGGCGCCGGGTTCACCAACATCTGTCCGATTGAGCCACGATCCGCCATTTCCAGCGTCTGGCTATTAAAGTAGAACGGGAAATGGGCCCAGGAAGGCTGTCCGTAATAAACCAGTAATTCAACCTGGCCATCAACCCAGACAGTATCTTTCCAGCCTCTGTCTTCCGGGAACGGCATCGCGCCATTCACATTACGGATCAGGAACGAGACGCCTTCAATATGGAAGGACTGAGGCATATCCGCCCGCACCGTCCAGCGCTCCCAGGAGCCCTGCTGGGCAGTAATATCCATACGATTGACGTCCCACAGCTGACCGTTGATGCCAGGATCGTCGTCCAGGCTGATATCACGGCTGCGAATCGGCGAACCGCTGAGGATTTCCGTTGGCAGCAGGCGCATTGGCAGGCTGTCAGTCACCAGCGGCAGAAGACCTGTCGGGCGCAACGTCAATACCAGCGTGGAGATGAGAATACTGGAAGGCTCAAAGAACCCGCGGATCCTGTCGACAATACTGGCCGCCTCACCACAGGTGATAGAGACCTCATTACCATTAGTCATATCCACCAGGATCTCACGACGCTCGCCCGGAGCCAGCGAGAGCTGCTTCACCGAAACAGGCGCAGGTAAAAAACCCTGATCGCCGGAAATCACATGCAGAGCACGGCCATCACTCATTTGCAGCTGGTAACGACGCGAGTTTGAAGCGTTCAGCAAACGCAAGCGCACCCAGCCGCGGGAGACTTCGACATACGGGCTTTGCGCCCCATTGACCAGCAGCGTATCACCGACAAAGCCACCGCTGCCGGGCTCGCTGTATTCCGGCGTGCCAAAGTTGTCCAGCCGCTTGTCCTGGATAATGACCGGAAAATCATCCACGCCATAGTGGTTGGGAATAGATAGTGATTTACTCACTTCATCTTCAACCAGCCACATCCCGGCAAGACCGTTATAGACCTGCTGAGCAGTACGATTTGGCGTATTAGCGTGATACCACAACGTGGCGGCATTCTGGCGAATCGGTAGCACCGGCGCCCAGTCAGCATTCGGGGACATCATGCGCGCCGGGCCGCCCATCAGCGGGCCAGGTACCTGTAACCCGGCGACGGTCATCGAGACATTTTCAGTCAGACGGTTGCTGTAGATAAGCTTGACGTCATCCCCTTTCCAGACGCGGATTGTCGGTCCCAGATAGCGGCCGTTAATTCCCCAGACAGGTGCGCGCGTGCCTTGCGTAAAGGACCAGTGCGCACGTTGCAGCGTCATAAATAGCGGCTGCCCCCGGCGGGATTCCAGCAGCGGAGGCACGGGTAACGGTTGTTGCTGACCGGCAGCATTAGCCTTCAGCGGAACAGCACCTGCACACAGTGCGATCCCCGATGCCTGAATGAACTGACGCCGACTGAATGACATATAAACTCCATAAAAAACTGGCTATTAACACGCAGGAAGTCATTTCCTGTAAAAAACCCGAATTGCGCGGATTAAACCTTACCGGCGGCTTCCCGCTCAGCAACTTCTTTATCGAGTTCTGCGATTTTTTGTTCCATCAGCGTGCGGCAATGCGCTGCCAGTTCACGAACCTGATCTTTCCCAAAGTGGCTAATATCCACCGGCGGCAACATCTCGACAATCGCCAGACCATTATTGAGTCGATTGAGTTTTATCTTGTTCGAGGTTGTGGAAACGCACACCGGAATGACCGGGACACCTGCAGCAATCGCTGCATGGAACGCACCGGTTTTAAACGGCAGCAGACCGCGACCACGGCTACGCGTCCCTTCCGGGAACATCCAGATAGAAATGCGACGTTTTTTGAAATGATTCACCACGGCAGCAATGGTGCTGTGCGCTTTAGCGCGGTTGTTTCTGTCAATCAACAGGTTACCGGTTAACCAGTACAGCTGCCCGAAGAAAGGGATCCACAGCAGGCTTTTTTTACCTACTGTCACCGTCGGCGGCTGAACGATATTCGCAGCGGTAACCATGTCATAGTTGTTCTGATGGTTACAAATATAGATAGCATTACCATAGTTCTGCGCGTCTGCCGGCATGCGGCACTCGACCTTCAGGCCATAAAGGGGAGCCAGGCGGCCAAACATATGACCGAACGTTGCGACGTGTTTTGGATTTCGTGGGCTGAACAGACAGTATATGCAACCGAAAATACAGACCAGAACGCAGTAAATAACAGTAATAATTAAACGAAAAATATATAGCATAACAACCTCTAAGGCCTAAGAGCCTGGCATTTTACGTCACCTGATTCATCATGCGGTATCAGGTTAGGGCTTTGTTAAGGGCGGCTCTCTGGAAAAGCGTATTGTTAATCGCAACGCACGAATAAACAACGGTTTCACGGGAATTTTTAACGTTGGCTCTCCCTGGGCTTTAACAGGGAGAGCCGGACGGTAGCGTTATTCTTCGCTGTCGCCGTGACTGGCGCGTCGAGGCGAGTCAATCTCAATGCTGTCGATACGCTGCAGACCACGCATTAGCGTGCCGCGACGACCGCGCTCACCGGTCACTTTCTGCAACTCTTCAGGACGCAGTTTGATTTTGCGCTTACCGACGTGGATGGTCAGCGTGCTCTGCGGCGGCAGCACGTAAAGTTGCGCCAGACCATCCTCGCCTTTCGCCGCTTCCGCTGAAGGGATATTAATGATCTTGTTCCCTTTGCCTTTCGACAACTGCGGTAAATCGCTCACCGGGAACATCAACATGCGACCGGCCTGGGTAATAGCCAGTAGCATATCTGTTTCATCTTCAATCACTACTGGCTTCATGACTCGTGCATTTTCTGGCAGCGTAATCAATGCCTTGCCTGCGCGGTTACGTGCGACCAGGTCATTGAAGGTGCAGACAAAACCGTAGCCCGCATCGGAGGCCATCAGCAGTTTCTGATCGTCGCCTTCCATCAGCATGTGCTCAACCGTCGCGCCTGGCGGCAGCGTGAGCTTCCCGGTCAGCGGTTCACCCTGACCACGCGCCGACGGCAGCGTAATCGGGTCGATGGCATAGCTGCGTCCGGTCGAGTCCACGAACACCACCGGCTGGTTGCTCTTACCCTTCACTGCCGACTTAAAGCTGTCGCCCGCTTTATAGCTTAATCCCGGTGCATCGATGTCGTGGCCTTTGGCGCTACGCACCCAGCCACTCTGGGACAACACAATGGTCACCGGCTCAGATGGCAGCATGTCGTGCTCGCTCATCGCCTTCGCTTCTTCGCGCTCCTGCAACGGAGAACGACGATCGTCGCCATAGGCGTCTGCATCGGCCTGCAGCTCTTTCTTCAGCAGGTTACTCATTTTACGTTCGGAAGCCAGAATGGCCTGCAACTGATCGCGCTCTTTCGCCAGCTCATCCTGCTCACCGCGGATTTTCATCTCTTCGAGTTTGGCAAGGTGGCGCAATTTCAGCTCAAGGATGGCTTCAGCCTGGGTTTCAGAAATGCCAAACCGCGACATCAGCTCAGGCTTAGGTTCATCTTCATGACGAATAATTTCGATTACTTCGTCAATGTTGAGGAACGCCACCAGCAAACCTTCAAGGATGTGCAGGCGCTTGAGCACTTTTTCCAGACGATAATTCAGGCGGCGACGCACGGTATCGCGGCGGAACGCCAGCCATTCGGTGAGGATCTCCAGCAGGTTTTTCACCGCCGGACGACCATCAAGACCGATCATGTTCAGGTTGATACGGTAGCTCTTTTCCAGATCGGTAGTGGCAAACAGGTGGTTCATCACCTGCTCCATATCCACACGATTAGAGCGCGGGACAATCACCAGACGGGTCGGGTTTTCGTGATCCGATTCGTCGCGCAGGTCGTCTACCATCGGCAGCTTTTTATTGCGCATTTGAGCAGCGATCTGCTCCAGCACTTTTGCCCCGGAAACCTGATGCGGCAGCGCGGAAATCACCACCGCGCCGTCTTCTTTCGTCCATACCGCACGCATACGTACGGAGCCGCGTCCGTTCTCGTAAATCTTACGAATTTCCGCGCGCGAAGTAATGATCTCCGCTTCGGTCGGGTAATCCGGCCCTTGCACGATGTCCAGCAACTGATCCAACGTCGTTTTCGGCTGCTCAATCAGGGTAATCGCTGCTTTTGCCACTTCACGCAGGTTATGTGGCGGAATGTCCGTTGCCATACCAACGGCAATACCGGTCGTGCCGTTCAGCAGAATATTTGGCAGACGCGCAGGCAGCATCTTCGGCTCCTGCATGGTGCCGTCGAAGTTTGGCACCCAGTCCGACGTTCCCTGACCGAGTTCGCCCAGCAAGACTTCCGCATATTTAGACAGGCGTGATTCGGTATAACGCATCGCCGCGAAGGATTTCGGATCGTCCGGTGCCCCCCAGTTCCCCTGCCCGTCAACCAGCGGGTAACGGTAAGAGAACGGCTGCGCCATCAGCACCATCGCTTCATAGCAGGCGCTGTCGCCATGCGGATGGTATTTACCCAGCACGTCACCGACGGTACGGGCGGATTTTTTAAATTTGGCGCTGGCATTCAGCCCCAGTTCGGACATCGCGTACACGATGCGACGCTGAACGGGTTTCAAACCATCGCCAATAAACGGCAACGCCCTGTCCATGATGACGTACATGGAATAGTTCAGATAGGCGTTTTCCGTGAATTCATGCAGCGCCAGGCGCTCTGCCATATCGCTCATTAATCGTGGTTCCTCAACTTTGTACCCCTCTATTGAAGGGCAATATTGCCGCAGATACTACCCTATCTGGCGTGTTGAGTCACAAAGAAAAGGGCCGCGAATGCGGCCCTGATGGGGATTACTTAGCAACTTTGGTAATCTGTTTCACGTCGATTTCAACGGAGTTCCAGTCTTTATCCACTTCACCCTGGATTTCAACCACATCCTGCGGTGTGACGGTTACGCCGTTCCAGCGCTTGTGGTCGATATCCACATTCACCGTGCCGGTCGCATCTTTAAACACGTACAGGTCGTCGGAAATACGCTCAACGATGTTCCCACGCAGGGTAACCCAAGTGTCATCACGCAGTGATT
The DNA here is from genome assembly GCF_030332695.1 of Citrobacter sp. Cpo089. Taxonomy (NCBI): domain Bacteria; kingdom Pseudomonadati; phylum Pseudomonadota; class Gammaproteobacteria; order Enterobacterales; family Enterobacteriaceae; genus Citrobacter; species Citrobacter sp. Cpo089. The sequence continues at coordinate 122,895 of NZ_JAOWHJ010000072.1, forward strand.
TGGCGCTTTCTACCGTCGTGCTGCTACCGTTCGGGCCGACAAATCCGCCGTTTTGGCTCTGCGTGGTGGTTGTCGTTGGCCCAGAGAAGCCGCCCTGCTGAGCTGCCAGAACAGGTGCGGAACACAGTGCCATTACGGCAACCATTGCAGCTAATTTTTTCATCGTCATGTCTCCCTTTCATGTTGGTTTACGACTATTAAATAAGTTAATCCTTAACAAGTTCTTAAGGCAAAAAAAGATACTTTTTTTGCTGTACAGAGACTGTAGCCACAGGTTTACTGACTGCAAATGAGTTATCGCAGGGATGAACATATGCGTATTTTACTGATCGAAGATGACACGTTGATTGGCGATGGCCTGAAAACAGGTCTGAGTAAAATGGGTTTCAGCATCGACTGGTTTACCGAAGGTCGCCAAGGGAAAGAAGCACTCTACAGCGCACCTTATGATGCGGTAATCCTCGACCTGACGCTGCCGGGCATAGACGGACGGGACATTTTGCGCGAATGGCGAGCCAACGGAAAGCAGGAGCCTGTGCTGATTCTGACCGCTCGCGACGCGCTGGCAGAACGCGTTGAAGGCCTGCGCCTGGGCGCAGATGACTATCTGTGCAAACCCTTTGCGCTGATCGAAGTTGCCGCCAGACTGGAGGCACTGGTACGTCGTGCCAGCGGCCAGGCCAGCAACACATTGTGCCATGGCCAGGTAACGCTCGATCCCGGCGCGCTGGTCGCCACGGCGGCGGGTGAACCTTTGTCACTCAAACCTAAAGAGTTCGCGCTGCTGGAACTGCTGATGCGCAACAAAGGTCGCGTCCTGCCCCGCAAACTGATTGAAGAAAAACTGTATACCTGGGACGAAAATGTCTCCAGCAATGCGGTTGAGGTCCACGTCCATCACTTACGCCGTAAGCTCGGCAGCGACTTTATCCGTACCGTGCATGGCATTGGCTATACCCTGGGTGACGCATGAAACTCACACAACGCCTCAGCCTGCGAGTCAGGCTAACGCTTATTTTTCTGATTCTGGCATCAGCGACCTGGGCCGTATCCAGTTTTGTGGCCTGGAGGCAGACTACCGATAATGTCGATGAACTGTTTGATACGCAGCTGATGCTGTTCGCCAAGCGGCTTAGCACGCTGGATATCAGCGATGTCACCACCTCAAGCACGATGGCCCGCACGCCAAAAAAACTGAAACATGGCCATATTGATGACGACGCACTGGCGTTTGCCATCTACTCCACCGACGGCAAAATGGTGCTACACGATGGCGACAATGGCCAGGATATTCCCTACAGCTACAGCCGGGAGGGGTTTAGCGACGGCCAACTCAGGGGCGACAACGATTCCTGGCGCTTCCTGTGGCTGAATTCCGCTGATGGAAAATATCGCATTGTGGTGGGCCAGGAGTGGGAATACCGGGAGGATATGGCGCTGTCGATCCTTACCGCACAGTTAACCCCGTGGCTGGTTGCGCTGCCGCTGATGTTGCTGATCCTGGTGGTCATGCTGAGTCGCGAACTCAGGCCGCTAAAAAAACTGGCGCAAGCTCTGCGCTGGCGCGCCCCGGAGTCAGAAGAACCGCTCGACCCGAAAGGTGTGCCAAGCGAAGTGCGCCCGCTGGTTGAATCGCTTAATCAGCTGTTTACCCGTATCCACTCTATGATGGTCCGCGAACGACGCTTTACCTCTGACGCTGCTCACGAGCTACGCAGTCCGTTGACCGCGCTGAAGGTGCAAACCGAAGTGGTGCAACTGTCAGACGACGACCCGCAAACGCGGGAAAAAGCGCTGGTGCAGCTGCATGCGGGAATTGAACGCGCCACCCGACTGGTCGATCAGCTCCTGACGCTTTCGCGCCTCGACTCCCTCGATAATCTTCAGGATGTGGCAGAAATCTCGCTGGAGGAGCTACTGCAATCCGCGGTGATGGATATCTACCACCCGGCCCAGCAGGCGCATATTGACGTACGTTTGCAGATTAACGCACACAATATCACGCGCACAGGACAGCCGCTGTTGCTGAGCCTGATGGTACGAAATCTGCTGGATAATGCCATTCGCTACAGTCCGCAGGGGAGCATTGTGGAAGTGACGCTCAACGCCCGTAACTTCAGCGTCAAAGATAATGGTCCTGGCGTTGCGCCGGAGGTACTTACACACATCGGTGAACGCTTTTATCGTCCACCGGGACAAAGCGTGACCGGCAGCGGCCTCGGCCTGTCGATTGTCCGCCGTATCGCAACACTGCATGGAATGTCAGCCTCGTTTGGCAATGCCCCGGAAGGTGGCTTTGAAGCAAAAGTCAGTTGGTAATTGCGTTATTGTTGCTCACATAGCAAAAGACTTTGCACATTTTGCTAATTTCACCGCACCGCTGGTGGGAGTAAAATCGTCCTCAAACGTATTTCCTTGAGGACACAAAATGAGCAACATTCTAATTATCAACGGGGCGAAAAAATTCGGCCATTCTAATGGTCAACTGAATGACACCCTGACCGAGGTCGCGGACGGTATCCTGCGCGACCTCGGGCATGATGTTAAAGTCGTACGCGCAGACAGCGATTATGACGTAAAAGCAGAAGTGCAGAATTTCGTCTGGGCCGATGCGGTTATCTGGCAGATGCCTGGCTGGTGGATGGGCGCACCGTGGACCGTGAAAAAATACATCGATGACGTGTTTACCGAAGGTCACGGTACGCTGTACGCCAGCGACGGCCGCACACGTTCAGATGCCTCTAAAAAATACGGCTCCGGCGGGCTGATTCAGGGCAAAAAATACATGCTGTCCCTGACCTGGAACGCACCGATGGAAGCCTTCACTGAAAAAGACCAGTTTTTCCATGGCGTTGGCGTTGATGGCGTCTATCTCCCGTTCCATAAAGCAAACCAGTTCCTGGGAATGGAAGCGCTGCCGACCTTTATCACCAATGACGTGATTAAAATGCCGGACGTCCCGCGTTATATCGCAGAATATCGCAAGCATCTGACCGAAATTTTTGGTTAACTGGTAACCTGGAATTAGAAGGAGTTAACCATGCTTACCGTTATTGCAGAAATCCGTACACGTCCAGGTCAACATCACCGCCAGGCGGTACTGGATCAGTTTGCCAAAATCGTTCCGACCGTACTGAAAGAAGAAGGCTGCCACGGCTATGCGCCGATGGTGGATCATGCCGCAGGTGTGAGTTTTCAGACCACAGCGCCAGATTCAATCGTGATGGTTGAGCAGTGGGAAAGCATCGCGCATCTTGAAGCGCATTTGCAGACCCCGCATATGAAAGCCTACAGCGAAGCCGTGAAAGGTGACGTGCTGGACATGAATATTCGTATTCTGGAGTCGGGCATTTAAGATTGTCGATTTGCCGGGTGACGCTTAGCTATCCGGCATAAATCGCTTCGTCAGATGAGAGCCGGATAAGGCATTTTACGCCCGTCTCCGGCTTTTCTACATGCAATTACCCTTCGAGATCCGCCAGGTCGCCTTTCTCTTGCAACCAGTTTCGACGATCTTCAGAACGCTTTTTGGCCAGCAGCATATCCATCATTGCGTTGGTACGCTGATCGTCTTCATCATCGATAATGAGCTGCACCAGGCGACGGGTGTTCGGATCCAGCGTAGTTTCACGAAGCTGCATCGGGTTCATTTCACCCAGACCTTTAAAGCGCTGCACGTTCGGCTTGCCTTTCTTGCGCTTTAACTGCTCCAGTACGCCCGCTTTCTCTTCTTCCGTCAGCGCGTAATACACCTCTTTACCAAGGTCGATACGGTATAACGGCGGCAGCGCCACGTAGACGTGACCGTGTTTCACCAGCGTGCGGAAGTGTTTCACAAACAGCGCGCACAGCAGCGTGGCGATGTGCAGGCCATCGGAGTCCGCATCCGCCAGGATACAGATCTTGCCGTAGCGCAATTGGCTCAGATCGTCGCTGTCCGGATCGATGCCGATCGCCACGGAGATATCGTGAACCTCCTGCGAAGCCAGCACTTCATCGGAAGAGACTTCCCAGGTATTGAGGATCTTACCTTTCAGCGGCATGATCGCCTGATATTCACGATCGCGCGCCTGCTTGGCCGATCCGCCCGCCGAGTCACCTTCGACAAGGAACAGTTCGGTGCGATTAAGATCCTGTGCGGTACAGTCCGCCAGTTTACCCGGCAGCGCCGGACCGCTGGTCAGCTTTTTACGCACTACTTTTTTCGCCGCACGCAGACGACGCTGCGCGCTGGAAATCGCCATCTCAGCCAGCAGTTCGGCTGACTGCACATTCTGGTTCAGCCACAAACTGAATGCATCTTTCACCACACCAGAGACGAATGCCGCACACTGACGCGAAGAGAGGCGCTCTTTGGTTTGTCCGGCAAACTGCGGATCCTGCATTTTTACCGACAACACATAAGCACAGCGATCCCAGATATCTTCCGCCGACAGCTTCACGCCACGCGGCAGGATGTTACGGTATTCACAGAACTCGCGCATCGCATCCAGCAGTCCCTGACGCAGACCGTTAACGTGCGTACCGCCCTGCATGGTTGGGATCAGGTTCACATAGCTTTCGGTCAGCAGCTCGCCGCCTTCCGGCAGCCAGAGCAGCGCCCAGTCCACCGTCTCCGTCTCACCGCTGAAATTACCGATAAACGGTTTTTCCGGCAGCGTCGGTAGGCCATTCACCGCTTCGCTCAGATAGTCATTTAAACCATCCTGGTAGCACCAGCGCTGCTCGCTATTGTTGACCTCATCCTTAAAAGTGATCTCAACGCCTGGGCACAGTACCGCTTTTGCTTTCAGTACGTGCGTTAAGCGCGAAACAGAAAAACGCGGGCTGTCAAAGAAGCTTTCATCCGGCCAGAAGTGCACGCTGGTCCCGGTATTGCGTTTGCCGCAGGTACCGACAACCTGTAAATCCTGCACTTTATCGCCATTCTCAAACGCGATGTTGTATACCTGCCCGTCGCGGCGCACGTTCACTTCCACACGTTTGGACAGGGCGTTGACGACGGAGATACCCACACCGTGCAGACCGCCGGAGAACTGGTAGTTCTTGTTAGAGAACTTGCCGCCCGCGTGCAGACGACAGAGGATCAGCTCAACCGCCGGAACGCCTTCTTCAGGGTGAATATCTACCGGCATGCCGCGTCCGTCATCAATGACTTCCAGTGACTGGTCGGCATGTAAGATCACGTCCACGCGTTTTGCGTGACCCGCCAGTGCTTCATCCACACTGTTATCAATCACTTCCTGTCCAAGATGGTTCGGACGGGTCGTATCGGTGTACATCCCAGGGCGACGGCGTACCGGCTCAAGCCCAGTGAGTACCTCAATGGCATCAGCGTTATAAGTTTGCGTCATGGTTTAAATAAGCAATTCGAATTGATCGTCAGAAACTGTGCAGTCCAAGGAAATCGACAATCGGGTTGAAATAATCTTCGAAGCCCGTGAATGCGTGGTTTCCGCCCTCAATAACTGTCTGACGGCAGGAGGCGTAATACGCCACCGCCTGGCGGTAGTCCAACACTTCATCGCCCGTTTGTTGGAGCAGCCAGATCAAATCCGGCGCTTCCAGCGGGTCAATCTGCATGACTTTAAGATCGTAAATATGGCGTGACTCTAGCACATATTGCTGCCCCGTGTAGGGGTTCTCGTTTTGACCGAGATAGTCGACCAGCAGTTCATAAGGCCGTACGGCAGGGTTCACCACCACTGCCGGCAGCATAAAACATTGCGACAGCCAGGTGGCGTAATAACCGCCTAAAGAGGAACCGACAATCCCCAGCGACTCTCCGCCATGTTCAAGAATGATCGATTCCAGCATCTCTGCGGCCTGCGCTGGATACGGCGGCAACTGCGGCACGATCATCTCAACGTGCGGATGGTGCTCCGCCAGCCAGTTTTTCAGTAAACACGCCTTCGCCGAACGTGGAGAGCTATTAAATCCGTGAAGATAGAGAAGCGTAGACATCAGTAGCCTTCTGAAGCGGTATCAGGGTGGAACCGATTACCCTGCAGACGACGTACCTGAGTCTGCAATGTTCCGTCGGCAAAAAGCTCCAGCGTCCGCCAGCCTGGGCTGATGGTATCCAATGTGAAGTTGGAACAGTGCGGTTTAAACTGCACGCAGGTCGACGGCGTCGCCAGCAGACGGCGACCGTTCCAGTCCAGATCCAGTTCCTGATGAATATGCCCGCACAATAGATACCTGGCGCGAGGATAATTCACCAGCACGTTATCCAGCTCAGCGGCATTACGCAGACTGTGCTGATCGAGCCAGCTGCAGCCTGCAGGCAGAGGATGATGATGCAGAAGCAACAAGGTATTACGCTCTGGCGCATCAGCAAGTTTACGCTCCAGCCATTCGAGCTGGAATTCACTTAACTCACCGTGGGGAACGCCGAACACCTGGCTGTCCAGCAACAATATTTGCCACTGTTCGCCAATGAAAACGCGTTTGGCCGGGGAAATGCCCGCATCCTGCAGCGCGCTGTACATTGCCGGCTGAAAATCGTGATTGCCCGGTAGCCAAACGCAAGGCGCACGAAAACTTGCGATGCCCTCAGCAAAATGCTGATAAGCCGCAGCGGATTGATCCTGCGCCAAATCACCCGTCGCGACGATCAGATCGTACTCAGGCGACTCTGCATGTATTGCATCCAGTACGGATTGATAGCTGTCCCAGGTGTTCACACCCAGCAGCGTTTCATGCTTTTCGGCAAACAGGTGAGTGTCTGTAATTTGTAAGATCCTGACTCTGGCCTCACCAGCCAAAGGAAGGGTTAACAGGCTTTCCAAATGGTGTCCTTAGGTTTCACGACGCTAATAAACCGGAATCGCCATCGCTCCATGTGCTAAACAGTACCGTAACCAGTCGGCCAGAAACTGATTAATTTGATGCTTTTCGTCGCGTTGATGCAACTTTTTATTTGGATAATCATACCGCGCTTTGAAGCGAAAGATCTGCTGACTTGAACACACTTCAGCCACCCTTGCGTCATGATACAGGCGCACAGTCAATGACGGCAGGCTCCAGTAAGTGACGGCCGGTGCCGTTTGTTCGATCGCGACAAGCGTAGTGTATCGGGTCGATTCAACGATCGTTAACCGATATTGTGCGTTTGCTACCTGATAGCTCACTGTTTCACCGGCTGCATCATTACGTGGCAGCAGGCGGCGCAATTGCGAATAGTTGGTTTCGCACAGACGCATCATTTCAGGGAAGTCAGGTGTGTAACGCTTCATTTTTTCCACTCAGTTTTTAACTCTTGATAGTGCAGCTGTAACCATTGCAAGGCGATGACAGACGCTGCGTTGTCGATTTTCCCCTCTTCTACCCATTGGTAAGCCTGTTCCCGGCTTACCACATGAACACGAATATCTTCGTTTTCATCAGCCAGACCGTGTATTCCGCTCGCGGTCGTGGCGTCCACTTCGCCGACTAAAATAGACAGACGCTCACTGGTGCCACCCGGGCTTGCCAGATAGCTCAGAACGGGTTTCGTCCTTTTAACTTCCAGCCCGGCCTCTTCCATTGCTTCACGACGGGCTACATCTTCAACGGTTTCGCCCTCTTCGATCATTCCGGCTACCATTTCCAGTAGCCACGGGCTTTCGCTGGTATCAAATGCCGCAATACGAATCTGCTCGACCAGCACAACTTCATCCCGCTCAGGGTCAAAGGGTAGCAAGACAGCCGCGTGTCCGCGCTCAAAAATTTCGCGCGTTACCTCACCGCTCATCCCCCCGTTAAACAGGCGGTGGCGAAACCGATAAAGATCCAGTGAAAAAAAACCGCGGTATAGCGTTTCTCGTGCAATAATTTCTACATCATTTTTAGTGAAAGTCATTGGCAAGTTGTCTGGTTTACGCATTGTGCTGTCCTGAAACCAATAGTGATTAAAATGTGAATTTCAAGGTCGTTTGACTGATGTTTGAACGCCCTTGTGTTAAATTGATGCAAATTAACGCCGTATGGCACGTAACGCCAACTTTTTGAAGTGGCGGATTCTGCTAGAATCAGCAAATATTTTTACAATTTGATCAGCGCTAAATACTGCTTCACAACAAGGAATGCAAATGAAGAAATTGCTCCCCATCCTTATCGGCCTGAGCCTGTCGGGGTTCAGTACTTTGAGCCAGGCAGAAAACCTGATGCAGGTTTATCAGCAAGCACGCCTGAGCAACCCGGAATTGCGTAAATCCGCCGCCGATCGCGATGCTGCATTCGAAAAAATTAACGAAGCGCGTAGTCCATTGCTGCCGCAACTGGGTTTAGGTGCCGATTACACCTACAGCAATGGCTACCGTGATGCAAATGGCGTCAACTCCAATGCAACCAGCGCATCTTTGCAGTTAACTCAGTCTATTTTTGACATGTCTAAATGGCGTGCCCTGACGCTGCAAGAAAAATCAGCGGGCATCCAGGACGTGACCTATCAGACCGATCAGCAAACGCTGATCCTGAATACCGCCACAGCCTATTTTAACGTATTGAACGCAATTGACGTGCTTTCTTATACCCAGGCACAGAAAGATGCGGTCTATCGTCAGTTAGATCAGACCACTCAGCGTTTTAACGTTGGCCTGGTTGCCATCACTGACGTACAGAACGCCCGTTCACAATACGATACTGTACTGGCGAACGAAGTTACCGCGCGTAACAATCTGGATAACGCGGTAGAACAGCTGCGCCAGGTAACCGGTAACTACTACCCGGAACTGGCTTCACTGAACGTTGATGGTTTTAAAACCAACAAACCGCAGGCGGTGAACGCGCTGCTGAAAGAAGCAGAAAACCGCAACCTGTCATTATTGCAGGCCCGTTTGAGCCAGGATCTGGCACGTGAGCAGATTCGTCTGGCGCAAGATGGTCATTTACCGACTCTGAATTTGACTGCCTCTACCGGCGTTTCTGACACCTCTTACAGCGGCTCTAAAACCAACACCTCCCAGTACGACGACAGCAACATGGGCCAGAACAAAATTGGTCTGAGCTTCTCGCTGCCGCTGTATCAGGGCGGAATGGTTAACTCGCAGGTGAAACAAGCGCAGTACAACTTTGTTGGCGCGAGCGAACAGCTGGAAAGCGCGCACCGCAGCGTGGTGCAGACCGTGCGTTCTTCGTTCAACAACATTAATGCTTCCATCAGTAGCATTAACGCGTACAAACAAGCGGTTGTCTCGGCCCAAAGCTCTTTGGATGCGATGGAAGCCGGCTATTCCGTAGGTACACGTACCATCGTGGATGTGTTGGATGCCACCACCACGCTGTACAACGCCAAGCAGCAACTGGCGAATGCGCGTTATACCTATCTTATTAACCAGTTAAACGTCAAATCTGCGCTCGGTACGCTGAACGAGCAGGATCTGGTAGCACTGAACAATACGCTGGGTAAACCCGTATCCACGACTCCGGATACGATCGCGCCGGAAAACGCGCAGCAAGATGCCGCGGCGGACGGTTATACGTCCAACAGCGCGACGCCTGCGGCTCAGCCAACGGCCGCGCGTTCAACCAGCAGCAACGGCAACAACCCGTTCCGTAACTGATGCTGATGACGGGGCTTCGGCCCCGTCTGAACGTAAGACAACGTAAAGATCCGCCCTTCTTCCGCATTCTCGCCTCTTACCGCTTCAATTTCGACCAGTCATCCTCTATTCTGAGCAGAGTTACCACTGGGTACTGGAAGACATAAATGAAACGGACAAAATCTATACATCACGCCTCGTTCCGCAAAAGCTGGAGCGCGCGCCATCTGACTCCTGTCGCCCTGGCAGTTACCGCTGTGTTTATGCTCGCGGGCTGTGAAAAGAGCGACGAAACGGTTTCGCTTTATCAGAACGCTGACGACTGCTCTGCAGCTAACCCGGGTAAAAGCGCCGAATGTACTACTGCGTTTAACAATGCGCTGAAAGAAGCTGAACGTACCGCGCCAAAATACGCCACTCGTGAAGACTGTATCGCTGAATTCGGCGAAGGCCAGTGCCAGCAGGCTCCTGCGCAAGCAGGTATGGCGCCGACCGGTGAAGGCCAGGCTCAGGCGCAGAATCAAAGCAGCGGCAGCTTCTGGATGCCGCTGATGGCGGGCTACATGATGGGCCGACTGATGGGCGGCGGAATGGGCGCTCAGCAACCGCTGTTCAGCTCGAAAAACCCAGCCAGCCCGGCTTACGGCAAATACACGGATGCCAGCGGTAAAAACTACGGTGCAGCAACGCCGGGTCGCACCATGACCGTACCGAAAACCGCTATGGCACCGAAACCTGCCACCACCTCTACCGTAACCCGCGGCGGATTTGGTGAGTCTGTGGCCAAACAGAGCACCATGCAGCGTAGCGCAAGCGGCACCACCACACGTTCAATGGGTGGCTGATCGTCATGGAAAGAGTCAGTATTGTTGAGCGCCCGGACTGGCGCGACAAAGCCACCGAATACGGTTTCAATTTTCACACGATGTACGGCGAGCCGTACTGGTGTGAAGACGCGTACTATAAGCTCACCCTTGCTCAGGTAGAAAAGCTGGAAGAGGTCACCGCAGAGCTGCATCAAATGTGCCTCAAGGTGGTGGAAAAGGTCATCGCCAGCGATGAGTTGATGACCAAGTTTCGCATTCCGAAGCATACCTGGGGCTTTGTCCGCCAGTCCTGGCAGACGCAGCAACCGTCGCTCTATTCACGTCTCGATCTGGCATGGGACGGCACGGGTGAACCCAAGCTTTTAGAAAACAACGCCGATACGCCAACCTCGCTGTACGAAGCCGCGTTTTTCCAGTGGATCTGGCTGGAAGATCAGCTCAATGCGGGCAACCTGCCGGAAGGCAGCGATCAGTTCAACAGTCTGCAGGAAAAACTGATCGAGCGTTTCACCGAGCTGCGTGAGCAGTATGGTTTTCAACTGCTTCATCTGACCTGCTGTCGTGATACGGTGGAAGATCGCGGTACGATCCAGTATCTACAGGATTGCGCGGCCGAAGCTGAGATCGCTACAGAATTCCTCTATGTAGAAGATATTGGTCTTGGTGAAAAAGGTCAGTTCACCGACATGCAGGATCAGGTAATCGCTAACCTGTTCAAGCTCTATCCATGGGAATTCATGCTGCGTGAAATGTTCTCCACCAAGCTGGAAGATGCTGGCGTTCGCTGGCTGGAACCGGCCTGGAAGAGCATTATCTCCAATAAAGCACTGTTGCCGCTGTTATGGGAAATGTTCCCGGACCATCCGAACCTGCTGCCAGCGTACTTCGCCGAAGACGATCATCCGCAGATGGATAAATTCGTCGTCAAACCGATCTTCTCACGCGAGGGGGCTAACGTCTCCATTGTTGAGAACGGTAAAACGATCGAAGCAGTGGAAGGGCCGTACGGTGAAGAAGGTATGATCGTGCAGCAGTTCCATCAGCTACCGAAGTTTGGCGACAGCTATATGCTGATTGGCAGCTGGCTGATCAACGATCAACCAGCCGGGATCGGCATTCGTGAAGACCGCGCGTTGATCACACAGGATCTGTCACGTTTCTATCCGCATATTTTTGTCGAATAATTGAGAGTGCCGGGTGGCGGCTCCGCCTTACCCGGCCTTCAGCATGAACTTATTGCCCGATAAGCGCAGTGCCATCGGGCATTCATCATCCAACCTGCACCGACAACATACTTAAACTTCCCATCTCAATACCATCTACCGGGATCGTGACAGACTCTTTACCGTCCCATGCCCCGAGTACATACAGCAGCGGCAGATAGTGATCCGGCGTCGGGTTTGATAACGATCCACCTTCATGATCGAGATAGTTCACCAATGGGTGCTGCTCAACCGGTCCCTGCCATGTCAGGTTTGCCTTAACATAATCATTGAATGAAGTCGCCCACGGATAAGGCGTGTTCTCACCGTGCCAGCGCGCAGTGCGCAGGTTATGCACCACGTTACCACTGGCCACCAGCATAATGCCCTCATCACGCAGCGCCGCCAGCTTACGGCCCATCTCAAAATGCCATGCCGCGGGTTTGGTGCTATCAATGCTCAGTTGCACCATCGGAATATCCGCATTCGGGTACATCTTGATCAGCACGCCCCAGGAACCGTGGTCAAAACCCCACGCTTCTTTGTCCAGGGTAACAGGCACTGGAGCAAGCAAGTTAACCAGATGCTGTGCCAGTTCAGGCGAACCAGGAGCCGGGTAATGGGTGTCATATAATGCTTGCGGAAAACCGCCAAAATCGTGGATCGTTTTGGGGGCTTCCATCGCAGTCACACCCGTTCCACGGGTGAACCAGTGCGCCGAGACCACCACAATGGCTTTCGGACGCGGCAACGTTTCCCCCAGTTGCTGCCAGGCACGGGTATAAACGTTATCTTCCAGAACATTCATCGGGCTACCGTGGCCCAAAAACAATGCTGGCATACGAGTTGAAGACATGATGATATCCTTACTGAGGGAGTCATTTTGATACCACCACAATACGCTTATTCGGTTGATGAAGAACTCAGATAACCATGATGAAGATCATCAGTTATTTTGACGATCCAACCCGGACAGCAGATTGATAAGGAGTTTTATTTGTCGATGTCAGTACCTTTACTTCTGACTTTACTGGCAGGTGCCGCCACGTTTATCGGCGCATTTCTCGGCGTGTTAGGGCAAAAACCGTCTAACCGCGTTCTCGCCTTTTCTTTAGGCTTCGCCGCCGGGATTATGCTACTGATCTCCCTTATGGAGATGCTACCTGCTGCGCTGGCCGCTGAAGGTATGTCGCCAGTGCTGGGCTACGGAATGTTTATCGTCGGCTTACTGGGCTACTTTGGTCTGGACCGTCTATTGCCGCACGCGCACCCTCAGGATCTGGTACAAAAAACAACGCAGCCTCTACCCGGCTCTATTAAACGCACCGCGATTTTATTAACGCTCGGCATCAGCCTGCACAACTTTCCTGAAGGGATTGCGACGTTTGTTACCGCCAGTAGCAACCTTGAGCTGGGCTTTGGTATTGCCCTCGCCGTTGCATTGCACAATATTCCTGAAGGATTAGCGGTGGCGGGTCCCGTCTATGCCGCCACAGGCTCCAAACGTACGGCGATATTCTGGGCAGGGATTTCAGGTATGGCAGAAATACTGGGCGGCGTACTGGCGTGGTTAATTCTCGGTAGCCTTATATCACCGGTGGTGATGGCGGCAATAATGGCGGCTGTCGCAGGTATTATGGTGGCGCTGTCCGTCGATGAATTGATGCCGTTGGCAAAAGAGATCGATCCCAATAATAATCCCAGCTATGGGGTGTTATGTGGAATGTCGGTGATGGGGTTAAGCCTCGTCATCCTCCAGTCGATGGGAATCGGATAATCCAGAGGGCGGATGCCACTCTGCAAATTTACAGCATCCGCTCATCCATAGCAGAATATGAAGGACTAATCCTGTTCCTTAATCGCGCTGTTATCTTCACCAGAACGGCGAAAGAGTTTGTTTCGCGCTTCAAGTAAGGCATCTCTGTCCTGGCGGAATGCCCGACAATAACGTTTCATATGACAATAATAACCCACCGCAACGAGTGCAATTAATACAATCCAATACCAGGCAATAAACATTCTTCTACCCTTAAAATTTAACATCATTAAACATTTAACGTTAAAATTTTACACAACCTTATTCTGACATACTCATATAGTGGCATATTTCAGAAACAAATATATGATTTCGATCATATAAATCAGCGGCTAAGCTATTAGCCAAACTCGTTATAAACAATTAAAACAATGTCGACAAGATCACACTACGCAATAATAAATATTGTTCTTAAAATATCGCACTCATACTATCCAGAAAATAATAAAAATTAGCTCCTGCAGAATAATACATTTCATCAACATTAATTAATACATTGTGAATGTGTAGCATTAGTAATACCATTTTATTTTATCAAAATAGTAAAAACATAATATATTCAGCAAAATTATATTTATAGGTAATATAAGGAGATATATCCATGTTTACACAATACCGAAAAACACTTCTGGCTGGGACTCTGGCACTGACATTTGGATTGGCAGCAGGAAACTCTCTTGCCGCTGGTTTTCAACCGGCCCAGCCTGCAGGAAAATTGGGCGCAATAGTAGTTGACCCTTATGGAAATGCCCCGCTTACTGCGCTGGTTGAATTAGATAGCCACGTTATTTCAGATGTTAAAGTTACCGTCCATGGTAAAGGTGAAAAAGGCGTTCCGGTGACTTATACCGTCGGCAAAGAGTCGCTCGCCACGTACGATGGCATTCCTATTTTTGGCCTTTATCAAAAGTTCGCAAATAAGGTAACCGTTGAATATAAAGAAAATGGCAAAACCATGAAAGATGATTACGTGGTGCAAACATCCGCCATCGTTAATCACTATATGGATAACCGCTCTATATCTGATTTACAGCAAACAAAAGTGATTAAAGTAGCACCGGGTTTTGAAGATCGCCTTTATCTGGTGAATACCCATACCTTTACCCCGCAGGGTGCAGAATTCCACTGGCATGGTGAAAAAGATAAAAATGCCGGCATCCTGGATGCGGGTCCGGCTGGCGGCGCACTCCCTTTTGATATCGCACCCTTTACCTTTGTCGTCGATACGGAAGGCGAATATCGGTGGTGGCTGGATCAGGACACCTTCTATGACGGCCACGACATGGATATCAACAAGCGCGGCTACCTGATGGGTATTCGTGAGACACCGCGCGGCACATTCACCGCCGTACAAGGCCAGCACTGGTATGAATTCGATATGCTGGGCCAGATTCTGGCCGACCATAAACTACCGCGCGGATTCATGGATGCATCACATGAATCGATCGAAACGGTCAATAACACTGTATTGCTGCGCGTAGGTAAACGCGACTATCGCAAAGAGGATGGTCTTCACGTGCATACCATCCGCGACCAGATTATTGAAGTCGATAAATCTGGACGTGTTGTTGACGTGTGGGATCTAACCAAAATTCTCGACCCGATGCGTGACGCGCTGCTGGGTGCGCTGGACGCAGGCGCGGTATGCGTCAACGTGGATCTCGCTCACGCAGGCCAACAGGCGAAACTGGAGCCAGATACCCCCTATGGTGACGCCCTCGGCGTTGGTGCGGGCCGTAACTGGGCTCACGTCAACTCCATTGCCTATGACGCTAAAGATGACTCCATCATTCTTTCTTCCCGCCATCAGGGTGTCGTCAAAATCGGTCGCGATAAACAGGTGAAATGGATTCTGGCACCGTCTAAAGGCTGGAATAAGTCGCTGGCAAGCAAATTGTTAAAACCGGTTGATGATAAGGGCAATGCGCTGAAGTGTGATGAAAACGGTAAGTGCGAGAATACTGATTTCGATTTTACCTACACCCAACACACCGCCTGGCTCTCCAGCAAAGGAACGCTAACCATCTTTGACAATGGCGATGGGCGTGGACTCGAACAACCGGCGCTACCAACAATGAAATATTCCCGGTTCGTCGAATATAAAATTGACGAGAAAAAAGGAACCGTTCAGCAAATTTGGGAGTACGGGAAAGAGCGCGGTTATGATTTCTACAGTCCTATCACGTCGGTAATTGAATATCAAAAAGACCGCGACACCATGTTTGGATTTGGTGGTTCTATTAATTTATTTGACGTTGGACAGCCAACCACCGGCAAAATCAACGAAATTGACTACAAAACAAAAGAAGTCAAAGTCGAAATTGATGTCCTTTCCGATAAACCAAACCAAACGCACTACCGCGCATTACTGGTTCGCCCACAACAAATGTTTAAATAGTATCGTTAGATTAAGGATTAATTATGTCATCTAAATGGATTACTTCATTATTTAAAAGCGTGGTATTAACGGCGGCGCTGGTAACACCATTTGCAGCATCGGCTTTTACTGAAGGTACTGACTATATGGTGCTGGAGAAACCGATTCCCAATGCTGATAAAACGTTGATCAAAGTATTCAGCTATGCCTGCCCATTCTGCTACAAATATGATAAAGCCGTGACCGGCCCGGTGTCAGAAAAAGTTGCCGATCTCGTCGCCTTCACACCTTTTCATCTCGAGACCAAAGGAGAATACGGTAAACAGGCCAGTGAAGTATTTGCAGTAATGATTGCGAAGGATCAGGCCGCAGGGGTCTCATTGTTTGACGCCAAATCACAGTTCAAAAAAGCCAAGTTTGCTTACTACACTGCCTACCACGACAAGAAGGAACGCTGGTCTGACGGTAAAGATCCCGCTTCATTCATCAAAACAGGGCTGGATGCTGCGGGTATGAGTCAAGCAGACTTCGAGAACGCCTTAAAAGAACCCGTAGTTCAGGAGACCTTGGAAAAATGGAATGCGGCCTATGATGTTGCCAAAATCCAGGGGGTTCCGGCTTACGTCGTCAATGGTAAGTTCCTGATCTACACCAAAAGCATCAAATCGATTGATTCCATGGCTGAGCTTGTCAGAGAGCTGGCGACAAAATAAACAGGGAACCGGCTATGGATTTTATCAAAGGATTGTGGCGAGACTTATGTACCGCACCGGTTGATACCCTGGTGAGATGGCAGGAGCGACGCTTTTTGTGGTTGCTAATGGCTTGTGCCATGGGTGGGTTAATTATTCTGGCGCACTCGTTCTTCCAAATCTATCTCTACATGGCCCCTTGCGAGCAATGTGTATACATCCGCTTTGCCATGTTTGTGATGGTTTTCGGTGGGCTGATCGCGGCAATAAACCCTAAAAACCTCATCCTAAAACTGGTCGGCTGCATTGCGGCATTTTATGGCAGCATTATGGGAATTAAGTTTTCAATCAAACTTAATGGCATCCATTATGCAGTACATAACCCGGACCCGGATTCACTCTTTGGTGTACAGGGATGTTCCACCGATCCGACATTCCCTTTCAATTTGCCGCTGGCAAACTGGGCTCCAGAATGGTTTAAGCCCACTGGAGATTGCGGCTATGACGCACCTGTCGTTCCCGATGGCGTAGCGCTCAGCAGTACGCAAAAGTGGTTTGTCGATCTGTACCAGCAGTCCGAAGGCTGGTATCTGCTCCCGCCATGGCATTTTATGAATATGGCGCAGGCCTGCCTGCTCGCCTTTGGTTTGTGTTTAGTGCTGTTGCTGGTAATGAGCGGAGCCTGGGCACTTAAACTGGCCAGAAAAAAATAGCCAGGCCGCAATAACAAAAAACCGAAGCCAGAAAACTGACTTCGGTTTTTTTATCCCTACCACGGTTGTCGCGGTAGTCAGCAATTAGCTGGCTTTGCGCTCATGCGCCTGACGGTAAGCCACCAGGTCTTCGATAGTAACCACAGCCATATTATGCTTACCGGCAAATTCGATGCATTCTGGCGCACGCGCCATGGTGCCATCGTCATTGGTCAGTTCGCACAGCACACCCGCCGGTTTAAACCCTGCCAGCGTCATCAGGTCGATGGTTGCTTCAGTATGACCACCGCGGGTCAACACGCCACCTGCCTGAGCACGCAGCGGGAAAACGTGCCCCGGACGGTTAAGATCGGAAGGTTTAGCGCCATCCTTAATTGCCGCACGTACCGTAGTAACACGGTCTGCAGCGGAAACGCCGGTGGTCACGCCTTCTGCGGCTTCAATGGTCACGGTAAAACCGGTACCGTAAGCGCTGGTGTTGTTTTCCACCATCATTGGCAGATCGAGCTGTTTGCGTCGGTCTTCAGTGATGCACAGGCATACAATACCGCTACCGTGACGGATGGTCAGCGCCATCTGTTCAACAGTCATGGTTTCTGCCGGGAAAATCATATCGCCTTCGTTTTCACGGTCTTCGTCGTCAAGCACCATTACACCGCGTCCTTCACGCAGCGCAGACAGCGCATGTTCAACACGTTCGAAAGGCGTACCAAAAGAGGAAAGTAGCGTCTGATTCATGGTAAAAAAACCTCACTAAAATTATGGTTACCAGAATCAGGGCAGTCTTAGGAGTACCGTCTAAGCGGCAAAAAAATAACGTGAGCGGGTCCATGCCCGACTGGATCGTTACTCTCTCCCATCCGGACTCTAACCGTCGGCCCCGGAATTACACCGGATCTGCTGACCTTTTTGCCGTAACAAAAAGCGCTCGCGGGCTTTCAACATCAGTTGATTTACCGCCGGTGGGGAATTTCGCCCCGCCCTGAGAATAAGCGGGTTAACTATAACGCTATTGATTACCTTCATCAACGCCTTTACTCGTCTTAGCTTCACACAATTCTGGTTTATGCCTGTGTCAGTTCGCACTACAATAGGCAGCAACACGTACCAGTTCAGGGAAACCACAATGATTGACCCGAAAAAAATTGAGCAGATTGCTCGTCAGGTTCACGAGTCGATGCCGAAAGGGATCCGCGAGTTTGGCGAAGACGTCGAGAAGAAAATTCGTCAAACGCTGCAGTCACAGCTGACCCGTCTGGATCTGGTAAGCCGCGAAGAATTCGATGTACAGACTCAGGTTTTATTGCGCACGCGCGAAAAGCTGGCGATGCTTGAGCAACGTCTGACTGAGCTTGAATCACGTGATAAAACGGCAGAAATTAAACCTGCCCCCGCGATCCCGTCAGTCGATCCGCAAGAGTAAAAACGACAACGGGCCGCAAGGCCCGTTTTTCTGTTAGTGTTCCAGTTCTAGCTTCCTGGCTTCCGTCGCCTGCTGGCAGTACAGCGCATAGCGTTTGCAAAACCAGCTACGATGTTCTTCATCCATGTTCCCGGTTATCGCCTGGATATCAATGGGATGGCCCTCAGCCTGCATCCTGGCAAAACTACGGGCCAGGAAATCGAAATTGTTTAGTGAATACATATTGCTGTTCATGAGCATACCCTCCAGTTATTGAATATCTGCTAAGGCCATATGCTTTTTCTAATTTCAGTATTTCCCTGGATACGAAGTTATTCTGTACATATTGTGCGCAAAACTACTGCGCGGGTTCACAGTTTCCTATGAAATCTAAGAAGGCTTGAAGTATGGCGGGTATATCAGGGAAAGAGGCGCAGCGGCTGAAGAATAAAGCGAAAAAAAGCCGGATTGTGACGCGCAAACGTCTTATCCGGCCTGTAATCGGTACATCCTGTAAGCCTGAAGGAACTTCGCTTATCCGGCTATCAGGTCAGGGTTCACTTATCGCTGTCTTTCTGGATCTTCTTGATGATATTAGTCGTGGAGCAGCCATCTTCGAAGTTCAGCACCAGCACTTCACCGCCGTTCGCCCACACCTCTTCACTGCCCGCAATCTGCTCCGGCTTATAGTCGCCGCCTTTGACCAGCAGATCCGGCAGAATGCCAGCAATCAGACGCTGCGGCGTATCTTCTTCAAAAGAGACCACCCAGTCGACAGATTCCAGCGCGCCCAGTACGATCATACGCTGTTCCAGCGGGTTGACCGGACGCGTTTCACCTTTCAGACGTTTGGTCGAAGCATCGCTATTGACCGCCACGATCAGGCGATCGCCCAGCTTGCGCGCATTCGCCAGATAGGAAACATGGCCCGCATGCAGGATGTCGAACACACCGTTGGTCATTACCACTTTCTCGCCGCGCTTGCGGGCGCTGGCAACGGCCTGTTTCAGCTCAGATTCGCTCATCACGCCAAAGCCAGTATCAGCCCGACCGCGCACGGCGTTTTCCAGCTCGATCGGTGAAACGGTAGAGGTCCCCAGCTTACCAACGACAACACCGGCTGCGGCGTTAGCAAAATAGCACGCCTCTTCCAGTGAGTTACCCGCCGCCAGCGTCGCCGCCAGCACGCCAATAACCGTATCGCCTGCACCGGTCACGTCATACACTTCCTGCGCCTGCGTCGGCATATGCAGCGGCGATTTGCCCGGTTGCAGTAACGTCATCCCCTGCTCGGATCGCGTGATCAGCAGTGCGGAAAGGTCGAAATCAGCAATCACTTTCATGCCGCGTTCAACCAGTTCATCTTCGCTTTTGCACTTGCCCGCCACCGCTTCAAACTCAGACAGGTTCGGCGTCAGCAGCGTTGCGCCACGGTAGCGTTCAAAATCGGTTCCTTTCGGATCGATAAGCACCGGCACCCCAGCCTTACGCGCCAGAGCAATCATCTGCTGCACGCTTGCCAACGCGCCTTTGGCGTAGTCGGAGAGCACCAGAGCACCGATAGAACCCAGCGCCTGGTTAATACGCTCGTGCAGCGGCTGCGGATCCACACCTTCAAAACCTTCTTCGAAATCCAGGCGAATCAGCTGCTGATTGCGGGAAAGCACGCGCAGTTTGGTGATCGTCGGATGGGTCGGCACGGATACGAAATCGCATTTTACGTTTACATCCGTCAGCGTTTTGCTCAGCGCACGCGCCGCGTCGTCAATACCGGTCAGGCCCACCAGGCGCGAATTCGCTCCCAGAGAGGCAATGTTCATCGCCACGTTTGCTGCGCCACCGGGACGTTCTTCGATGGTATCCACTTTTACCACCGGAACAGGCGCTTCAGGTGAAATACGGCTGGTAGGACCGTACCAGTAGCGATCCAGCATCACATCACCGACAACCATGACTCCTGCACGTTCAAACTCTGGCAGAGTTACTTTCATTCCTGTCTCCTGAGAGATTCTCTGAGTGTCTTAAAATTTGCGCGCGATAATAGCACACTTCACTCGGCACCCAGCCACTTCTGCCAGCTGTCACGCACCAGTGTACGTTCAGCGTCGAAGTGCTCCGGCGCCACATGGCCCGGAAGTTCCTGCAATGCAAGATGGTGAAGTTCATCACGCAACGTCGTATAAGCACGGGTAAGCGCCAGCGCTTCCTGCTCGTCCATAATGTCGTTTTGCGCCAGTAATTCCAGAATGCGCACGTTATCCGACCAGCGCGTCAGCTTCGGTTTTTCATGCGCATAGCGCAGCACCAGATACTGCGTAATAAACTCAATATCTGTGATGCCGCCTTCATCCGCTTTGATATCAAAACGATCGCGATGCTTATTACCCAAATGGGCACGCATTTTCTCACGCATTTCGCGCACCTCGGTCTGCAAGGTTTTCCCATCACGGACGAGGGTCATGATATCGCGACGAATCGCATCAAACTGAGAGGTCAACTGCGGGTCGCCGTACACTACGCGAGCACGCACCAGCGCCTGATGCTCCCATGTCCAGGCTTCGTTACGCTGATAATCGGCGAAAGCGTCAGCTGATGTCACCAGCATCCCCGCCGCCCCTGACGGACGCAAACGCGCATCCACTTCGTATAAAATACCGGACGAAGTACGGGTACTAAAGAGGTGCATAATGCGCTGCGCCAGACGCAGATAGAACTGTCGCCCGTCAATCTCACGCTCACCGTCCGTCATCACGTCCATCGGACAGTCATGCAGGAAGATCAAATCGAGATCCGAGCTGTACCCCAGTTCCCAGCCGCCCAGCTTGCCATAACCGACGACGGCAAAACCACGCCCCTCGCGTTCGCTAAGATGAGTGGGTTGACCGTAGCGCGCGACCATCTGCGTCCACGCCTGCTGGACTACCGCATCAATAATAGCTTCCGCCAGCCAGGTTAAATGGTCGCTCACCTTCATCACCGGCAGTGTACCGGCGATATCAGCCGCGGCAATACGCAGTAGCTGCGTTTGCTTAAACTGGCGCAGAGCCTCCAGTTGCTGCTCTTCGTCATCTTCAGGCACGCGCAGCAAATACTGGCGCAGCTCATCACGGTAGGCGTCCGTCGCGGTGGGTTGATACAGGGTGTTCGGATCCAGCAGTTCATCGAGCAACAGCGGATACCGCGCCAGCTGGCTGGCCACCATCGGCGAGGCCGCACAGAGCGAAATCAGATGCTTCAGCGCCCCGGGGAATTCGCTTAGTAGTTCCAGATAGGTCGTACGGGTAACAATCCCCACCAGCAGAGGGGTAATGCGCGACAGCGGGACTGAGGCGTCGTCACGCGTACAGACATCGCTCAGCAGATGCGGCATTAAATGGTCCAGCACCTGGCGTCCGCGTGGGCCAATAGTGCGTTTATCCAGCTCTTTGCGGAAATCGGCTATCAGAGACAGCACGCGCCGACGATCGTCATCCGCCAGATGCGTCAGCACCGGCGTGGTGTCATCTTCCTGTAATGCATCCTGCCACAGTTCGCGCCACTGTTCTGAGAGCGACTCTTCCTGAGTTTCGGCCTCGTCATCGCCAATCAGCTCGTTAAATACCCGGCGTACGTTGTCCATATGATTGGCCAGCACATCAGTTAATTGCTGCCAGTCATCAACGTTCATCCCCCACGCCAGCCGCGCGCGATTCAGCTCATCGCCTGGCAGCGTTTGGGTCTGTTCATCATTGATGCTTTGCAGCAGGTTTTCCAGGCGGCGTAAATAGAGATAGGCTGCTCGCAGTTGTTCCGTATCGGTATCAGACAGCAGGTGCAGCGCATTGATGGCGCTAAGCGTCGGTAACAGTGAGCGGGATTGCAGCGACGGCTCGCGCCCACCGCGAATAAGCTGGAATACCTGCACGATAAATTCAATTTCGCGAATACCGCCCGCCCCCAGCTTGATGTTGTCTTTCAGACCACGGCGGCGCACTTCACGCGCAATCATCCCTTTCATGTTACGCAACGACTGGATCACGCTGAAATCAATATAGCGACGGAAAACAAAAGGCCGCAGCATGGCACGAAGCTCGCTGACGTAAGTGCCGTCGGCATCGCCCATAATGCGGGCTTTGACCATCGCATAGCGTTCCCAGTCGCGCCCTTGCTCCTGGTAATAATCCTCCAGCGCAGAGAAGCTCAGTACCAACGGACCGCTGTCGCCAAACGGGCGTAAACGCATATCCACCCGATAGACAAACCCATCCATTGTGGGCTGATCTAATACCTTGATGAGCCGCTGGCCCATACGGGTAAAGAACTGGGCGTTATCCAGCTCGCGGCGCCCGCCCTGTGTGCTGCCATGTTCTGGCCAGGCAAAAATCAGATCGATATCGGAGGAAAAATTCAGCTCGCCGCCACCCAGTTTCCCCATGCCTAAAATCAGCAGCGGCTGCGCCACACCTTCAGGATTACAGGGCGTACCCCATTCGCGACAGCAGGCGGCGTATAACCAGTCACGCGCGGCGACGATCAACGTTTCAGCCAGATGGCTTAGCTGCTGCAAAATACTCTCTTCGGTCACCAGCGACAGCGTCTGTGCCCAGGCGATACGCACCATAATGCGACGGCGAAACAGGCGTAACTCACGCATCAGCGTGTTTTCGTCACTAACGTCAGCCAATGCTTGCTGTAACCAGTCGGCATAGTGTTGCCATTCATCCGCCAGGGGTGGGGTGCTTTCCAGCTCAACCAGCCATTCGGGATGGGCAATAATGCTGTCACGGACAAAATCACTGAATGTAAGTACTGACTTCGCCTGAACGCTAAGCGAGGACTCAGATATTGCTGCTGGCAGCCGCTCAACAACGGTCGGCCAGTACTGCTGTAACGGTGAAGAGAGCTGCTTCATTTATGGGTTATCCTTTGAATGGTGCCGGATGCGTCTTTTCGCCTTATCCGGCCTACATGACAGTTACACACATCGCGTAGGCCTGATAATCGCAGCGCCATCAGGCATCCCGGCCTCGGCCCTGATTATCGTTTTCCGCTGTGCAGCCAGAACGGTTCCAGTGCAATTGCCTCGTTACGGAAGTGTTCAATTTCAATATATTGGTTGGCCGCAATGGCGTGGCGCAAACCCTGCCAGTTGGCGATCCATTCTGATGCGACATTTTCATCGTAGTATCCCGCCAGCATCAGCATGCTATCAATGTTGCGCGTCAAACGAGGAAGCTGATCGGCGTACTGATCGCCCAGCGGCTGCGCAAAAGCGGTCTTCAGCTCAGCGGCATGGCGTGAAAGATGGGTATCCGAGAAACGCTTAAAGGAGTCGGCAATTTTTCCCTGCGCCTTCGCATCAAGGAACGGCTGCCATCCTTTGGTCACCAGCCATTCGGTCAGCGCCAGCTTGGCCATTGCCGTTTGCGTGCTGTAAACCGCCGAAACAGCAGAAACGTCCGACGAAATGATCGCTTCCGACTGGGTCAAAAAATCACGTAAGTGAGCGCTCGCTTTTCGCGGCACATTACCGCCAAAAAGCATCAGAATGTGACGCACCAGGCCCATAGCCGCCAGCACCTCGGCTTTCGCCCCTTTAACGCCGCGCACCCACAGCTCTTCATGGTACTGCCACTGTGATAATGCCAACTCCAGCGCCGCTTCCAGCCCCTGCTCAATACTCGCTTTCGCCGGAACTTTCAAAATGCGTGTAGGTTTGAGTTCGCGCGGCGCATTCCCCTGAGCCAGGTGATAACCGCGCGCTGCTTTGCTCAAGCTACCCTGGCGTAAACCGGTTTGCGAAACCAGCTGGTTTGCCAGCTTCAGTACCGCACGGGTATCGCCGCTTAGCAGTTCAAGTTCAAGCTCACAGATAGGTTCTGCAAACTCGCCCGCTTTCACCTCCCCCAGATCGAGGGCCATTTCAATCCGGCTGCCATCAACATCAACCAACCATTTCTCACGGTAAAAATCGGTGCTGAACAACGGCTGCACTTGAGAAGCAAGTTCAGCAGGCAGCTCGCCATCAGGCCAGACTTCCGTTGGGAACAAGGTGAGGTCCAGCTCAGGCGCGTTTAGCGCAACGTTATATTCTGGCCGCTGGTGCAGTCCGCCCGTCACGCGTCCGGCAATTTTCATGGTCATTTCGTAATGACCATTTTCACCGCGAATACGCAGCCCCATATCGTGACCACGCAACCACGCATCCGGTGTTTCGTAGTAGATATTCAGCAACTGACTGGGCGCATGATGCTCTCCCCCCAGCGTATTCAGACGTTCACGTAGCGCATCTACAGCGTCACTATTGACGATAAATTTTAATTCGATTTCCTGGGCCATGGTCTTGTACTTATGGGTTATGTCACAGTTGAGAAAACTGACTGCGAACTAAGTTCGTTCTTTATGGTCAGTAGATAGTATTTTGCGCCAAATTGCCATGCAACGAGCAATTTGACGGGCGTAAAAGTTTCGAGTGGTGGCAAAAAGGACACAGATGATTCCGATTGATGTCGAATGCTTTGCGTAGAGACACTGATGCCACTACTATCGTTCCACTTTCTATGACAATAACGACAGCCTGATGCCAAAATTACGCCTGATTGGATTAACTTTACTCGCACTTAGCGCCACTGCAGTCTCTCATGCCGAAGAAAAGCGCTATGTCTCTGACGAACTGAACACCTGGGTCCGCAGCGGTCCGGGAGATAATTATCGCCTCGTGGGTACGGTTAACGCCGGCGAGGAAGTCACGCTATTACAGACTGATGCCAACACTAACTACGGCCAGGTGAAAGACAGCACCGGACGTACCGCCTGGATCCCGCTGAAAGAGCTGAACAGTACGCCGAGCCTGCGTACCCGCGTTCCGGACCTGGAAAACCAGGTTAAGACCTTGACCGATAAGCTCAATAATATCGATACCACGTGGAACCAGCGCACCGCCGATATGCAGCAAAAGGTAGCGCAAAGCGACAGCGTGATCGACGGGCTGAAACAAGAAAACCAGAAGCTGAAAAACGAGCTTATCGTGGCGCAAAAGAAGGTCAGCGCAGCCAACCTTCAGCTTGATGACAAACAGCGCACCATCATCATGCAGTGGTTTATGTACGGTGGCGGCGTGTTGGGTCTTGGTCTGCTGCTCGGCCTGGTTCTGCCACACATGATCCCAAGCCGTAAACGCAAAGATCGCTGGATGAACTGAATCGCCTTCTCCGCCACACTGACATATGATTAAGGGATCATAGTTTTCAAAAGGAAAGTGGCGTGAAGATTTATCTGGTCGGTGGTGCTGTTCGGGATGCGTTATTAGGGCTACCGATTAAAGATAAAGATTGGGTTGTTGTTGGCGCCACGCCGCAAGAAATGCTCGACGCGGGCTACCAGCAGGTAGGCCGCGATTTTCCCGTGTTTCTGCATCCGCAAACCCGCGAAGAGTATGCGCTGGCGCGTACCGAACGTAAGTCAGGCTCGGGGTACACCGGATTCACCTGCTATGCCGCCGCAGATGTCACGCTGGAGGCCGATCTTCAGCGTCGTGACCTGACCATCAACGCAATGGCCCGCGATGACAACGGGGAGATTATCGACCCGTATAACGGACGCGACGATCTGGAAAACCGTCTGCTGCGCCATGTTTCATCTGCCTTTAGCGAAGATCCGCTGCGCGTGCTGCGCGTGGCGCGTTTTGCTGCCCGCTATGCGCACCTCGGTTTTCGTATCGCTGAAGAAACCATGACGCTGATGCGTGACATGACCATCGCTGGTGAACTGGAGCATCTGACACCAGAGCGGGTGTGGAAAGAAACCGAAGGCGCATTAACCACCCGTAACCCACAGATATTTTTTCAGGTCCTGCGCGACTGCGACGCACTGCGCGTCCTGTTTCCGGAAGTGGATGCTTTGTTTGGCGTTCCTGCCCCCGCGCAGTGGCATCCGGAAATCGACACCGGTATTCATACGCTGATGACGCTGTCGATGGCAGCCATGTTAAGTCCGAAAGTCGACGTGCGTTTTGCTACGCTGTGCCACGATCTTGGCAAAGCATTGACGCCTAAAGCGCTGTGGCCGCGCCATCACGGCCACGGTCCGGCGGGTGTTAAGCTTGTCGAACAACTGTGCCAGCGCCTGCGCGTACCGAATGACATCCGTGATTTAGCCAAACTGGTTTCCGAGTTCCACGACCTCATTCATACCTTCCCGATCCTGCAGCCAAAAACCATCGTTAAGCTGTTTGATTCCATAGATGCCTGGCGCAAACCGCAGCGCGTGGAGCAAATCGCCCTCACCAGCGAGGCTGATGTGCGTGGGCGAACCGGTTTTGAAGCGGCAGATTATCCGCAAGGCAGGCTGTTGCGCGAAGCCTGGCAGGTTGCGCAGGCGGTGCCAACGAAAGACGTAGTTGAAGCTGGATTCAAAGGTCAGGCAATTCGTGAAGAACTGACCCGGCGTCGCATCGCGGCGGTAGCCAGTTGGAAGGAGCAGCGTTGCCCGAAAGCGTAGACACTGCGTTGCCGAATGCGCTGTGCTTATCCGGCCTACAGGTTCGACACGGATATAACCTGTAGGCCGGATAAGGCAGAACGCCGCCATCCGGCACCACGGTAAGTCATCAGAAGAACACGACGTAAACGGCAGCCGCCACAATAAAGCGGTAAATCGCAAACGGAATGAACGAGATGCGTTTAATCAGTTGCAGGAAGGTTTTGATCGCCACCAGCGCCACGATAAACGCCGTCACAAATCCGACTGCAAACATCGGGATATCTGATGCGCTGAGGAAAGACCAGCTCTTGTAGAGATCCAGCGCCGTCGCGCCCATCATCATCGGCACAGCCAGTAGGAAGGAGAATTCCGAGGCCGCGTAACGACTCACGCCCATCAGCATGCCGCCAGAAATCGTCGCCCCGGAGCGAGAAAAACCCGGCCACAGCGCCAGACACTGGAAACAGCCAATCATAAACGCCTGGCGATAGGTCATATCATCCAGCCCCGGCGCACGCGGCTCCTTCGGCTTCAGGCATTCTGCGGCAATCAGCAGTACACCACCCACCACCAGCGCATACATCACGTTGATCGGGTTAAACAGCGATTTGATAGTGTCATGGAAGATTAGCCCCAGTACCACGGCTGGAATCATCCCCAACAGGATATGTCCCAGCGTCAGTCGACCTTTGCCAGTGCCTTCATGCGGAGCCTTGCCGAAGTGAATACCGATCAGGCCAAACAGACGTCGCCAGAACATGACCACAACGGCCAGGATAGAACCTAACTGGATAACCACTTCGAATGTTTTTGCAGTGTCACCCTCAAAACCCAACAGGTGGCCAACAATAATCATATGGCCGGTACTGGAAACGGGTAAAAATTCCGTCAATCCTTCGACCACACCCAAAATTGCCGCTACCAGCAGCGAGTGCATATCACTCATTAATAAACCCCTAGATAGAGAAACCACGGCAAAAAAGAGCCGACGAAAGGACCCTTTTATACCCGTTTGTTTTAGAAATTATTAAATTAATTATTTTCTTTCAGATTATTGCCACGCTCAATGATAACCCCGACGTTCGCCGCACGGGCTACCGCGCCAGGTTTACTGAGTTTGATCCGTACCCAGGGAGAATTAAAGCGGCTAAGCAGCAGATCCGCCACCTCTTCCGCAACCCGTTCTACCAGCGCAAAGCGCCCACCTTCCACATGATTAACAACCGTTTGAGCAATATCAGCATAGCTCAGGCAATCAGCCACATCATCGCTTTTAGCCGATTTGCGGTTATCCCATGCCATTTCGATATCGAACACCAACCGTTGTTCGATCGTTTGTTCCCAGTCGTAAACACCAATAGTGGTGATTACAGAAAGTTGCTCTATAAATACAATATCCATCACGACCTGCCTGCTTTTTGGCTAACCCGGATACCACTTCCGGCGAAATATGCGTATTATCCACAGAAGTAGCGTTTTACACGACATTTTCAAAACGGAACAGCTTATGAGTGCAATCGCGCCTGGAATGATTATCTTCGCGTACCTCTGTGGCTCAATTTCCAGTGCTATTCTGGTATGCCGCCTTGCTGGATTGCCGGACCCGCGCGACAGCGGCTCTGGGAATCCGGGCGCGACAAACGTGCTGCGCATCGGTGGCAAGGGAGCCGCCGTCGCGGTGCTGATTTTCGACGTCCTGAAAGGTATGTTACCCGTCTGGGGGGCCTATGCGCTAGGCGTCAGCCCCTTCTGGCTGGGATTGATCGCAATCGCCGCCTGTCTGGGCCACATTTGGCCGGTATTCTTCGGCTTTAAAGGTGGGAAAGGCGTTGCCACCGCTTTTGGCGCGATTGCGCCGATTGGTTGGGACTTAACCGGCGTGATGGCCGGGACCTGGCTGCTGACCGTCTTATTAAGCGGCTACTCGTCGTTAGGCGCTATCGTCAGCGCGCTGATCGCCCCTTTTTACGTCTGGTGGTTCAATCCCCAGTTCACTTTTCCGGTGTCCATGCTGTCGTGCTTAATTCTGCTTCGTCACCATGACAACATTCAGCGTCTGTGGCGTCGTCAGGAGCCGAAGATCTGGACCAAGCTGAAGAAAAAACGCGAACGAGACCCCGAGTGATTTTATTGTCGGATAGCGACGCAACGGCGTCTTATCCGGCGTGGGGGATGTGATACCCCTCCACTGGCTTGCCTAATCGGTTCTGACACCACATCGCCAGAAATTCCACGCACACGCGCAGCTTCACGCTGCGATACAGCGGCTCCTGATAAACCGCCCAGATATTAGCGCTCTGCGCATAGTCCGGCAGCACACGCACCAGTTCACCGCTGGCCAGAAAAGGCTGCACATCCCATTCGGAACGCAACATAATCCCTTTTCCCTGTAGCGCCCACTGCAACACAATCTCACCGCTGTTAGAGGAAAGATGTCCCGCCACCTTGACCGACTTTTTCTCCTGACCATTGTCCAGTTCCCACACCCCGTGAGTCATATCTCGTTCTTTAGTGACCAGACAATCATGACGACTTAATTCCTGTAACGTCGTCGGCCCACCGTATTTTTGTAAATACGGTGGGGCCGCACACAATATTCTTTTGTTTTTCGTTAACAAATGCGCAATATAATAATCCGGAATCTCATCATTAATGCGAATATCCAAATCTATATTATCCTGTGCCAAATCAATTTGCCGATCGTAAAGCTCAAAATGCACCTGTAATTCAGGGTAGCTATGCATCAATTCGGTAATTGCCGGTGCAATATAACTGCGCCCAAAGCCAAAACTACAGCCAATACGAATCATCCCTGCCGGGCGCGTTTTGAGTTGCGTGACGTCATCGACCAGATGCTGATAACTCGCGAGGATCGCCTGCGCATGTTCATAGCAACGTTGACCACTCTCCGTGAGCGCTACGCCACGCGCTGAGCGGCTTAGCAGCGTCGTCCCCAGCGTGGACTCTAGGATCTGAATGCGTTTTGTCACAAACGCCGGCGTTTGTCCCAGCGTCGCGGCTGCGGCGCTGAAGCTGCCGCTATGCACAATTTCAACCAACACCTGCAGGTCTTTCGCCAGGGGATACGTGTTCAGCATGATCGGTCTATCCGTAATGTTGTTCACCGCAGTGTAATTCTCTCATGCGTCTTAAACCCTGCCTTTGCGCAATTTTTATTGCCTTATCCGGACATCATTCACGAACTGTTAATTGGATATTCACAGTGGCAAATAATATTAATCCACATTTTTAGTGGTAGTTTGTGGCGGAGAATTTATTTCCAGATAAATAAAAGAACTGGAGTTAACAAGATGAGCAATCAAAATAACCAAAATGCGATAAATACGCTGACGAACATTGTCGCTGATTTTACCGCCATGATTTCTACCCGCATGCCCGATGACGTCGTGGATAAATTAAAACAGCTGCGTGAAGGCGAAACCTCGCCGATGGGTAAAATCATCTACCACACCATGTTTGACAACATGCAGAAAGCTATCGACCTGAACCGCCCAGCCTGTCAGGACACCGGGGAGATTATGTTCTTCGTGAAGGTCGGTTCCCGTTTTCCACTCCTCGGCGAACTGCAAAGCATCCTGAAGCAGGCCGTTGAAGACGCCACGGTAAAAGCGCCGCTGCGCCATAACGCGGTCGAGATTTTTGACGAAGTGAATACCGGCAAAAATACCGGTACCGGTGTGCCGTGGGTCACCTGGGACATCATCCCTGATAACGATGACGCGGAAATCGAAGTCTACATGGCAGGCGGCGGCTGTACGCTGCCGGGACGCTCAAAAGTGTTAATGCCTTCTGAGGGCTACGAAGGCGTCGTGAAATTTGTTTTTGAAAATATCTCCACGCTGGCAGTCAACGCCTGTCCGCCAGTGCTGGTGGGCGTAGGTATTGCCACCTCCGTAGAAACCGCCGCCGTTCTTTCTCGTAAAGCGGTGCTGCGCCCTATCGGCTCACGTCATCCGAATCCGAAAGCGGCCGAACTGGAACTGCGTCTGGAAGAAGGACTTAACCGTCTGGGCATTGGTCCGCAAGGATTGACCGGTAATAGCTCGGTGATGGGCGTGCATATCGAATCCGCCGCGCGCCACCCGTCGACTATCGGCGTTGCCGTCTCTACCGGCTGCTGGGCCCACCGTCGCGGCACGCTGTTGGTTCATGCTGACCTCTCCTTCGAAAACCTGTCTCACACCCGGAGCGCGTTATGAAAAAGATCCTCACAACCCCGATCAAAGCCGAAGATCTGGCAGACATTCGCGTTGGCGATGTCATTTACCTGACCGGTACGCTGGTGACCTGCCGTGACGTTTGCCACCGCCGCCTGATCGAACTGAAGCGCCCGATTCCTTATGACCTGAACGGCAAAGCCATTTTCCACGCGGGCCCGATCGTACGTAAGAACGGTGAAAAATGGGAAATGGTTTCCGTCGGCCCAACCACCAGCATGCGTATGGAAGCGTTTGAGAAAGACTTTATCGAACAGACTGGCGTCAAACTGGTGGTCGGCAAGGGCGGCATGGGACCGCTGACGGAAGAAGGCTGCAAGCAGTTTAAAGCGCTGCACGTCATCTTCCCGGCAGGCTGCGCAGTCGTGGCGGCAACCCAGGTTGAGGAGATCGAAGAGGTGCACTGGACGGAACTCGGCATGCCGGAGTCCCTGTGGGTGTGTCGGGTAAAAGAGTTCGGCCCGCTGATCGTTTCCATCGATACCCACGGCAATAACCTGATCGCTGAAAACAAAAAGCTGTTCGCTGAACGTCGCGACACTATCGTCGATGAAATCTGCGAGCACGTGCATTACATCAAATAACCCTCCCGGAGAGGCGCTACGCCTCTCCCCTTTCGCAGGGATACAACAATGGCACCTTTAGCTGGTTGGTGGCGATACCTGGCTCCGCTGGTGGTCATCGCCATTATTGCTGTTCTGCCCGTTCCCACCGGTCTTGAGAGCCACACCTGGCTCTATTTTGCCGTCTTTACCGGTGTGATTGTCGGACTTATTCTGGAACCTGTACCGGGCGCGGTGGTGGCGATGATTGGTATTTCGATCATCGCCGTCCTTTCACCGTGGCTGCTGTTCAGCCCAGAGCAACTCGCGCAGGACGGTTTTAAATTTACCGCCAAATCGCTGTCGTGGGCGGTATCTGGCTTTTCAAACTCGGTCATCTGGCTGATCTTCGCGGCCTTTATGTTTGGTACTGGCTATGAGAAAACCGGACTCGGTCGGCGAATCGCGCTGATGCTGGTGAAAAAGATGGGGCACCGGACGCTGTTTCTCGGCTATGCGGTGATGTTCTTCGAACTTATCCTCGCTCCCGTCACGCCTTCCAACTCCGCCCGTGGGGCCGGAATAATCTACCCGATTATCCGCAACCTGCCGCCGCTGTATAACTCACAGCCCAATTGCGCCAGTTCACGCTCCATTGGCTCGTACATCATGTGGATGGGGATTGTCGCCGACTGCGTTACCAGCGCTATTTTCTTAACGGCAATGGCGCCGAACCTGCTGTTGATCGGTCTGATGAAAGGCGCGTCCCACACCGCGCTGAGCTGGGGGGACTGGTTCTTAGGCATGCTGCCGCTGAGCATTTTACTGGTGCTGATCGTGCCGTGGCTGGCGTACGTGTTATATCCACCGGTGCTGAAATCCGGCGATCAGGTGCCACGCTGGGCGGATGCGGAGCTAAAAGCGATGGGACCGCTCTGCGCTCGCGAGAAAAAGATGCTGGTGCTGATGGTCGGCGCGCTGGTGCTGTGGATCTTCGGCGGTGACTATATTGACGCCGCGATGGTCGGATACAGCGTGGTAGCGTTGATGCTGGTATTGCGCATCATTAGCTGGGATGACATCGTCAGCAATAAAGCCGCGTGGAACGTCTTTTTCTGGCTGGCCTCACTGATCACGCTGGCCACCGGGCTCAATAACACCGGTTTTATTACCTGGTTCGGCAAGCTGCTGGCAAACGGGCTGAGTGGCTATTCGCCGATGATGGTGATGGTAGCGCTGATCGTGGTGTTCTATCTGCTGCGTTACTTCTTTGCCAGCGCCACGGCCTATACCTCCGCCCTCGCGCCGATGATGATTGCCGCCGCGCTGGCGATGCCGGAAATCCCGCTACCGGTCTTCTGCCTGATGGTCGGCGCCGCCATTGGTCTGGGCAGCATTCTGACCCCGTACGCCACCGGCCCTAGCCCTATCTACTACGGCAGCGGCTATTTGCCAACGGTGGATTACTGGCGACTCGGTGCTATTTTTGGCCTGATTTTCCTCGTGCTGCTGGTGATTACCGGTCTGGTCTGGATGCCCCTCGTTTTACTGTAAAACCCTGGTGGGGCGACGTATTGTCGCCCCTTTATCCATAAGCTTCTCATATGATCGATTTCCCGATGCGCTGAGGCATACTTTTTTGTATGCAAACACCCTCATGCTGATAAGGGAAACGCTCTGGACACGGTTGCGCACGAGACACTCACACGGGGCTGGCAGGCCGAACTGGATCTGCATTTTACCTGCACCGGGCACAAAACGGTGCTCGCCTCGGCGCGTCATCATGGTCCACTGACGGTTCAGCGCCCATTTTACCCCGAAGAAAACGTCTGCCATCTTTATCTGCTTCATCCACCGGCGGGGATCGTCGGCGGAGATGAGCTCCATATCGCCGTAACGCTCGACGAAAACAGCCACGCGTTAATCACCCAGCCTGGTGCGGGAAAGTTTTACCGCAGTCGCGGACCGCAGGCATTGCTGCGCCAGCATTTTACCCTCGCGCCTCGTGCGACGCTGGAGTGGCTGCCGCAGGATACGATCCTCTTTCCCGGTGCCAACGCCGCTATTCAGACCGTTTTTCATCTGACATCCGCAAGCCGCCTGCTGGCCTGGGATCTGCTGTGTCTTGGCCGACCGGTTATGCAGGAGACCTTCAGTTACGGCACGCTGCAAAACCGCCTGGAAGTGTGGCGAGATGGGCAGCCACTGCTGATAGAACGCTTGCAGTTGCAGGAGTGGAATCTGAGCAGCGTCGCACATCATCCCTGGGTCGGTACGTTACTGTGTTATCCGGCCAGCGAGCACATGCTCGAGGGCACGCGGGAGCGGCTTACGGCGCTTGGCGATTACGCCGGGGCAACGCTTAACGATTCGCTGCTGACAATCCGTTTTCTTGCTAACGACAACCTGGTTGTCCAGCGCGTTATGCGCGACATCTGGCAATTTCTGCGCCCGCTGCTGACACACAAAGCGCCCGTACTCCCGCGAATCTGGCAAACCTAAGAGAACCCTAATGGAACTGACTCCCAGAGAAAAAGACAAGCTGTTGCTGTTTACCGCCGCGCTGGTGGCGGAACGTCGCCTGGCCCGCGGGCTGAAGCTGAACTACCCGGAATCGGTGGCGCTGATTAGCGCTTTCATCATGGAAGGGGCACGGGACGGGCAAACCGTGGCCGCGCTGATGGAAGACGGGCGTCACGTCCTGCGCCGCGATCAGGTGATGGAAGGCGTACCGGAGATGATCCCGGATATTCAGGTTGAAGCCACATTTCCGGACGGATCGAAGCTGGTCACTGTCCACAACCCGATCGTCTAAGGAGCAGCAATGATCCCAGGTGAATATCAGATCGCAAAAGGCAATATTGCGCTTAATCAAGGGCGGGAGATCTGCACAATCGTGGTGGAAAATCATGGCGACAGACCCATACAGGTGGGATCGCACTATCACTTTTACGAAGTGAACCCGGCGCTGCGCTTTGACAGGCTGGCCGCACGCGGCTTTCGTCTGAACATTGCTGCGGGCACGGCAGTACGTTTTGAGCCGGGACAAAAACGCGAAGTCGAACTGGTGCGCGTTGCTGGTGCACAAAGGATCGTGGGTTTTCGCAGCGAAGTGATGGGCGCACTGGAGGCAGATAATGAGTGACATTTCCCGGCAGGCGTACGCCGACATGTTTGGCCCAACCACCGGCGATAAAGTGCGCCTGGCGGATACCGACCTGTGGATCGAGGTGGAACAAGACTTCACCACCTACGGGGAAGAGGTCAAATTCGGCGGCGGAAAAGTGATCCGCGACGGCATGGGCCAGGGACAAATGCGCACCGATGCATGCGTGGATCTGGTGATCACCAACGCGCTGATCGTCGATCACTGGGGGATCGTGAAAGCGGATATCGGCATCAAAAACGGCAGGATCTTCGCCATCGGCAAAGCAGGTAATCCCGATATTCAACCCAACGTGACGATCCCGATAGGCGTAGGAACTGAAGTCATTGCCGGGGAAGGCAAGATCGTCACCGCGGGCGGCGTGGATACGCATATTCACTGGATCTGCCCACAGCAGGCGCAGGAGGCACTGGTTTCTGGCGTGACGACGATGATCGGCGGCGGTACCGGTCCGGCGGCAGGCACTCACGCCACCACCTGTACGCCGGGTCCGTGGTACATCGCGCGTATGCTGCAGGCGGCAGACACGTTGCCGGTTAACATTGGTTTGCTGGGTAAAGGCAATGGCTCAAATCCAGACGCCCTGCGCGAGCAAATCAGCGCGGGCGCAATTGGCCTGAAAATCCATGAAGACTGGGGCGCCACGCCTGCCGCTATCGACTGCGCGCTGACCGTGGCCGACGAGATGGACATCCAGGTCGCGTTGCACAGCGATACGCTCAATGAGTCCGGTTTCGTTGAAGATACGCTGGCGGCAATTGGCGATCGCACCATTCATACCTTTCACACCGAAGGCGCGGGCGGCGGCCATGCGCCGGATATCATCACCGCCTGCGCGCATCCGAATATTTTGCCCTCCTCCACGAATCCGACGCTGCCCTATACCGTCAACACTATCGACGAGCATCTCGACATGCTGATGGTTTGCCACCACCTCGATCCGGATATCGCCGAAGACGTGGCCTTTGCCGAATCCCGCATTCGCCGGGAAACAATCGCTGCCGAAGATGTGCTGCATGACATTGGCGCGTTTTCCCTGACCTCGTCCGATTCACAGGCGATGGGGCGAGTGGGCGAAGTGATCCTGCGTACCTGGCAGGTGGCGCACCGCATGAAGGTTCAGCGTGGCCCGTTGGCAGAAGAAACCGGTGACAACGACAACCTGCGCGTTAAACGCTACGTCGCCAAATACACCATCAACCCGGCATTAACCCACGGTATCGCCCATGAAGTCGGCTCCGTTGAGCCTGGCAAACTGGCCGATCTGGTGCTGTGGTCGCCCGCCTTTTTTGGCGTAAAACCGGCGACGATCGTCAAGGGCGGGATGATTGCCTGCGCACCAATGGGCGATATCAACGCCTCGATCCCCACCCCGCAGCCGGTGCATTATCGCATGATGTTCGGCGCGCTTGGCGCGGCGCGGCACCACACCCGGCTGACCTTTATTTCGCAGGCCGCTGACGCGCAAAACATCCCGCAGCAGCTCAATCTGCAAAGCGCTATCGCCGTCGTCAAAGGCTGTCGGACGGTGAAAAAGGTCGACATGATCCACAACGGCCTGCAACCCAATATCACCGTCGATGCTCAGACTTACGAGGTGCGTATTGATGGCGAACTTATCACCAGCGAACCGGCAGATGTTTTGCCGATGGCGCAACGCTATTTTCTGTTTTGAGGAGTGACGATGATCTATCTGACCCAACGCCTTGACCACGCTCACCGCGTTACTGCAAGCGTCACGCTGCCCATTGATGTCCGGGTAAAAAGTCGCGCCAGGGTAGCACTGAACGACGGTCGCGAAGCCGGGCTAATGCTACCGCGTGGTTTGCTGCTGCGCGGTGGCGATCTGCTAAGTACCGAAGATGGCAGCGAAGTGATCGAAGTGATCGCCGCACCGGAGTCGGTTTCCGTGGTGCGCTGCGTCGATCCTTTCCTGCTCGCCAAAGCCTGTTATCACCTCGGCAATCGCCACGTTCCGCTGCAAATCCTGCCGGACGAACTGCGTTACCACCACGATCATGTGCTGGACGACATGCTGCGCCAGTTCAACCTTGAGGTGACCTTCGCCCAGTTGCCGTTTGAACCTGAAGCAGGCGCTTATGCCAGTGAATCACACGGGCATCACCACGGCCATGCGCACTGATGCATAACAGCCAACAGCTACGTCTGATGCAGCTCGCCAGCAGCGCGCTCCCGGTGGGGTCGTTTACCTGGTCCCAGGGTCTGGAGTGGGCGGTGGAAATCGGCTGGGTGAAAAGCGTCGATGACTTCTCTGCCTGGCAAATCCAGCAGATGGAGCAAAACTTTTTTACCGTTGACCTACCGCTGCTGGCGAGACTGTATCGCGCCTGCGAGCTGGACGATCTTGCCGCAGCACGCCGCTGGAGCGCTTACCTGCTGGCCTGTCGCGAAACCCGCGAACTGCGGGATGAAGAACGCAGTCGGGGCGCGGCGTTTACGCGGCTGGTCACCGACTGGGAGGCGGATTGCTCGCGAGAATGGCGCACCCTCTTTGTCGACAGCCAACTCTGCGGCATGGCCTGGCTGGGCGTACGCTGGAAAATTCCGCTGACGGAGCTGGCGTTAAGCCTCGGCTACAGCTGGATTGAGAGCGCTGTCATGGCTGGCGTCAAGCTGGTTCCTTTTGGACAACAGGCGGCCCAGCGTTTGATTATTGCGCTCTGCGATCGCTATGCGCAGGGTTTGGCACAGGCGCTGACGTGTCCTGACACCAGCCTCGGCTCCGCAACGCCGTTGGCCGCTATCGCGTCTGCCCGGCATGAAACCCAATATTCCCGATTATTCCGCTCCTGAGGAGAAAAAATGAGTAACTACAAGCATCCCCTGCGCGTGGGCGTTGGCGGCCCGGTTGGCTCGGGCAAAACGGCGCTGCTGGAAGCGCTATGCAAAGCCATGCGCAGCAGCTATCAGTTGGCGGTGGTGACCAACGATATCTACACCAAAGAAGACCAGCGCATTCTCACCGAGGCGGGCGCACTGGAGCCAGAGAGGATCGTCGGCGTGGAAACCGGTGGCTGCCCGCATACCGCCATCCGCGAAGATGCGTCGATGAATCTGGCCGCCGTAGAAGCGCTGAGCGAGAAATTCGGTAATCTGGATCTGATTTTTGTGGAAAGCGGCGGCGATAACCTGAGCGCCACCTTCAGCCCGGAACTCGCGGATCTGACGATCTATGTGATCGATGTTGCTGAAGGCGAGAAGATCCCGCGTAAAGGTGGTCCGGGGATCACCAAATCCGATTTTCTGGTGATCAATAAAACCGATCTGGCCCCTTACGTCGGCGCATCGCTGGAGGTGATGGAGCGCGATACCTTGCGCATGCGCGGCGAGCGTCCATGGACGTTTAGTAATTTAAAATCTGGAGAAGGCCTGGAAAAAATTATCGCGTTTCTGGAAGAGAAAGGAATGTTGCGGATGTAGTAAGAGCTATCGCCGGGCGGCGGATTCGCCTGACCCGGCCTACGGTTTTGTAAGCCCGGTAAACGCAGCGCCACCGGGCAAAAAAACTTATGCTGCCGGTAATTCCGCCAGCGGCCAGCGTGGACGCACGGTCACGCCAAGATCCGCCGTTGCACCCGCTTTAAAGCGCACCATGCCCGCGTAGGCGATCATCGCCCCGTTATCGGTACAAAATTCCGGACGCGCGTAAAACACTTCGCCACGACGTTTTTGCATCATCTCGGCCAGTTTTGCGCGCAGCGTACGGTTCGCACTCACGCCCCCCGCCATCACCAGACGTTTAAAACCGGTTTGATCCAGCGCGCGTTTGCACTTGATCATCAGCGTATCAACTACCGCGTCTTCAAACGCACGGGCGATATCAGCGCGGGTCTGATCGTCATTTTCGTTATTACGAATGGTGTTCGCGGCAAAGGTTTTCAAGCCGGAGAAGCTGAAATCCAACCCCGGACGGTCAGTCATCGGACGCGGGAAGACAAAGCGTTTTTCAACACCTTGTGATGCCAGCTTTGACAACATTGGGCCGCCAGGATAATCCAGCCCCAGCAGCTTGGCGGTTTTGTCAAACGCTTCACCGGCAGCATCATCAATCGATTCGCCTAGCAATTCATACTGACCGATACCGGTGACGCTGATCAACTGAGTGTGACCGCCGGAAACCAGCAGCGCGACGAACGGGAACGCAGGGGGATTATCTTCCAGCATTGGCGCCAGCAGATGCCCTTCCATGTGGTGCACAGGAATTGCCGGTACGCCCCAGGCGAACGCCAGCGAACGTCCTACGGTAGCGCCAACCAGCAGCGCACCAACCAGACCAGGACCTGCGGTATACGCCACCGCATCGATCTCTTTTGCCGTCAGTCCCGCTTCTTTCAGCGCGGCCTGGATCAACGGTACGGTTTTACGTACGTGATCGCGCGAGGCCAGTTCTGGCACTACGCCGCCGTAGTCAGCATGTAATTTCACCTGACTATACAATTGGTTGGCTAAAAGACCTTTTTCATCGTCGTAAATGGCGATGCCGGTTTCATCGCAGGATGTTTCAATACCCAGTACACGCATGACTTGTTTTACCTCGCTTTATTACCGCGCAGTGTAGGACCAATGCGGGTTGATGTAAAACTTTGTTCGCCCCAGGAGTTTCGCTCGTGTATACTCCTTGTCCTTATAAAAGTCCCTTTCAAAATCGCGTCGGTGCTTTACAAAGCAGCAGCAATTGCAGTAAAATTCCGCACCATTTTGAAATAAGCTGGCGTTGATGCCAGCGGCAAACCGAATTTATTAAAGGTGAGAGTTACATGCCGGTAATTAAAGTACGTGAAAACGAGCCGTTCGACGTAGCACTGCGTCGCTTCAAGCGTTCATGCGAAAAAGCAGGTGTTCTGGCGGAAGTTCGTCGTCGTGAGTTCTATGAAAAACCGACTACCGAACGTAAGCGCGCTAAAGCTTCTGCTGTGAAACGTCACGCGAAGAAACTGGCTCGCGAAAACGCACGCCGTACTCGTCTGTACTAATCCATTGAGAGCCAAAGCTCTCAATTCAGACTGAGTTGTAGTTGTAAGGCCGTGCTTCCGGAAGGAATGCGCGGCTTATTTTCGTTTATACACGTCATCATTCAAGCTGCCTCAGTGTTGGCTGCAGTCGCTCACCCCAGTCACGTACTGCTGTACGCTCCTGAGGATTCGCTTCCTTGCCGCCTTGATGCATCCTGAATGATTTTGTGTATATGAGTCATCAAAAAACAGGGGCTTATGGCTGGACGAATTCCTCGCGTTTTTATCAATGACCTGCTGGCAAGAACCGACATCGTCGATCTCATCGACGCGCGGGTAAAGCTGAAAAAGCAGGGCAAAAATTATCACGCGTGCTGTCCGTTCCATAACGAAAAAACCCCCTCTTTCACCGTAAACGGTGAAAAACAGTTTTATCACTGCTTTGGGTGTGGCGCGCATGGCAACGCCGTCGACTTTCTGATGAACTACGACAAGCTCGAGTTTGTGGAAACCGTCGAAGAACTGGCCGCAATGCATAACCTTGAAGTGCCCTATGAAGCAGGCAGTGGCCCCAATCAGATAGAGCGCCATCAACGGCAAAGCCTTTATCAATTGATGGACGGCCTGAACACTTTTTATCAACAGTCTTTGATGCAGCCCGCCGCTACCCCTGCGCGCCAGTACCTGGAAAAGCGAGGATTAAGTAGCGACGTTATCACCCGTTTTGCTATTGGTTTTGCGCCCCCCGGCTGGGACAACGTCCTGAAACGGTTTGGCGGCAATGCTGAGAATCGCAAATCGCTGGTCGATGCGGGGATGTTGGTCACCAACGATCAGGGACGCAGTTACGATCGCTTCCGCGAACGGGTGATGTTCCCCATCCGCGACAAACGTGGTCGGGTCATTGGTTTTGGTGGACGCGTGCTGGGCGATGCCCTGCCGAAATATCTGAACTCCCCGGAAACCGATATTTTCCATAAAGGTCGCCAGCTGTATGGCCTTTATGAAGCCCAGCAGGATAACGCCGATCCACAGCGCCTGTTAGTGGTAGAAGGCTATATGGATGTGGTGGCGCTGGCGCAATACGGCATTAACTACGCCGTGGCATCCCTTGGGACGTCAACTACCGCCGATCACATCCAACTGTTGTTCCGCGCGACGAACAACGTAATTTGCTGTTACGACGGCGACCGTGCCGGACGTGACGCAGCATGGCGCGCGCTGGAAACCGCACTGCCCTATATGACAGACGGACGCCAGCTACGCTTTATGTTTTTACCTGACGGCGAAGACCCCGATACGCTGGTGCGTAAAGAAGGGAAAGAGGCCTTTGAAGCCCGGATGGAGCAGGCGCTGCCGCTCTCCGCGTTTTTATTTAACAGCCTGCTGCCGCAGGTTGATTTGAGTACCCCGGACGGACGCGCACAGCTCAGTACGCTGGCATTACCGTTGATTACTCAGGTACCAGGCGAAACGTTGCGCATTTACCTGCGACAGGAGTTGGGGAACAAGCTCGGCATTCTGGATGACAGCCAGCTTGAACGTTTAATGCCTAAACTAGCAGAAAATGGGGCTTCCCGCCCTGTTCCACAGCTAAAACGTACGACCATGCGTATACTTATAGGGTTGCTGGTACAGAACCCGGGCCTCGCCCCGCTGGTTCCACCGTTAGGCGCACTGGATAGTAATAAGCTGCCTGGACTTGGCTTATTCAGAGAACTGGTCAACACTTGTCTGGCTCAGCCAGGTCTGACCACCGGGCAACTTTTAGAACACTACCGTGGCACAAATGATGCTGCGACCCTTGAAAAACTGTCGATGTGGGACGATATAGCAGATAAAGATATCGCGGAAAAAACCTTCACCGACTCACTCAACCATATGTTTGATTCGATGCTTGAACTGCGCCAGGAAGAGTTGATAGCTCGTGAGCGCACACACGGTTTAAGCAGCGAAGAACGCCGGGAACTCTGGACACTGAACCAGGAACTGGCCAAGAAATAGCTGAAAGACAAAAGTATTTAACGGCTTAACTGCCGAATATCGATCGGGAAGCCCCCGACAGCCGCACGGAGAGGCAGCGGCAAAATATAAGTATGCCCTCGTTTTGCCGTTGGCGGTTTTACCGCCCAACACCAATCAAACGAATTAAGTGTGGATACCGTCTTATGGAGCAAAACCCGCAGTCACAGCTGAAGCTTCTTGTCCAACGTGGTAAGGAGCAAGGCTATCTGACCTATGCCGAGGTCAATGACCATCTGCCGGAAGATATCGTCGATTCAGATCAAATCGAAGACATCATCCAAATGATCAATGACATGGGTATTCAGGTGATGGAAGAAGCACCTGATGCCGATGATCTGCTGCTTGCTGAAACCTCCAACAGCACCGATGAAGACGCGGAAGAAGCGGCTGCCCAGGTTCTGTCCAGCGTTGAGTCCGAAATCGGCCGTACAACTGACCCGGTTCGCATGTACATGCGTGAAATGGGTACCGTTGAACTGTTAACCCGTGAAGGCGAAATCGACATCGCTAAGCGCATCGAAGACGGGATTAACCAAGTTCAATGCTCCGTTGCTGAATACCCGGAAGCCATCACCTATCTGCTTGAGCAATACGATCGCGTAGAAGCTGAAGAAGCGCGTCTGTCCGATCTCATCACCGGCTTTGTCGATCCTAACGCGGAAGAAGACATGGCGCCAACGGCGACCCACGTCGGTTCTGAACTCTCTCAAGAAGAGATGGATGAAGATGAAGACGAAGATGAAGAAGATGACGACGACAGCAGCGATGACGATAACAGCATCGACCCTGAATTAGCGCGTGAAAAATTCGCTGAACTTCGTACCCAGTACGAAATCACCCGCGACACGATCAAGGCCAAAGGCCGCAGCCATGCTGCCGCGCAGGAAGAAATTCAGAAGCTGTCTGAAGTGTTCAAACAGTTCCGCCTGGTGCCGAAGCAGTTCGACTACCTGGTAAACAGCATGCGCGTCATGATGGACCGCGTGCGTACTCAGGAACGTCTGATCATGAAGCTCTGCGTTGAGCAGTGCAAAATGCCGAAGAAAAACTTCATCACCCTGTTCACTGGCAACGAAACCAGCGAAACCTGGTTCAACGCGGCAATCGCGATGAACAAACCGTGGTCTGAAAAACTGCACGACGTTGCAGATGACGTTCACCGCGGCCTGCAGAAACTGCAGCAGATTGAAGAAGAAACCGGCCTGACCATCGAGCAAGTTAAAGATATCAACCGTCGCATGTCCATCGGTGAGGCGAAAGCCCGTCGTGCGAAAAAAGAGATGGTTGAAGCGAACTTACGTCTGGTTATCTCTATCGCCAAGAAATACACCAACCGTGGTCTGCAGTTCCTGGATCTGATTCAGGAAGGCAACATCGGTCTGATGAAAGCGGTTGATAAGTTTGAATACCGTCGTGGTTACAAGTTCTCCACCTACGCAACCTGGTGGATCCGTCAGGCAATTACCCGCTCTATCGCGGATCAGGCGCGCACCATCCGTATTCCGGTGCATATGATTGAGACTATCAACAAGCTCAACCGTATCTCCCGTCAGATGCTGCAAGAGATGGGCCGCGAGCCGACGCCAGAAGAACTGGCTGAGCGCATGCTGATGCCGGAAGACAAGATCCGTAAAGTGCTGAAAATCGCTAAAGAACCTATCTCCATGGAAACGCCGATCGGCGACGATGAAGATTCGCATCTGGGTGATTTCATCGAGGATACCACCCTCGAGCTGCCGCTGGACTCTGCGACCACCGAGAGCCTGCGTGCCGCAACGCACGACGTTCTGGCTGGCCTGACCGCCCGTGAAGCGAAAGTTCTGCGTATGCGTTTCGGTATCGATATGAACACCGACCACACGCTGGAAGAAGTGGGTAAACAGTTCGACGTTACCCGCGAACGTATCCGTCAGATCGAAGCGAAGGCGCTGCGTAAACTGCGCCACCCGAGCCGCTCTGAAGTACTGCGTAGCTTCCTGGACGATTAATCTCGCCGCATAAGCATAAACGCCACCGCAAGGTGGCGTTTTTCTTTATAGTCCCCGCCTGACCAGGGCGTCATTCACTTCCCGATACGCCTCTACCAGTTTATCCAGCGTGATCCGGCTTAACCCGCTGGGATTCGGCAATACCCATATTTGCGTCGCGCCAATGGTCAGCGTCTGTTTTCCCCACTGCGCCCCACGCTGGCTAAGCCCCTGCTCAAATGCCTGCTTCCCAAGGATAGCGAGCGCGGCTGGCTGATACTCTTCTATTTTCTCAATGAGCAGACGACCACCGTTACGCATCTCCTGTAGCTTCACTTCATTAGCCTGCACCGTCGGCCTGTCGACAAACTTGGTCACGCCACAGCGGAAATCCAGCAGGTGTTGCGCCTCTTCTGGTTTCAGTTGGCGATCGGTAAATCCCGCCTGATGGATGACCTTCCAGAAGCGATTAGCGGGATGCGCAAAGGGGAACCCTGTACCTGCGGAAGATAGTCCCGGATTGATGCCGCAAAACACCACC
Source organism: Citrobacter sp. Cpo089 (assembly GCF_030332695.1). Lineage (NCBI taxonomy): Bacteria > Pseudomonadati > Pseudomonadota > Gammaproteobacteria > Enterobacterales > Enterobacteriaceae > Citrobacter > Citrobacter sp. Cpo089. The sequence continues at coordinate 167,360 of NZ_JAOWHJ010000072.1, forward strand.
CGCAGCCCTGGTGCCAGTATGTCCTTAACCATAATTACTCCGAACAATACATCAGAGTAACAGTATAACGGACTGAAAATACATTGTTTATAAAATCAGCATCCGTTCGCATATGTCTGGATTGCGACGCAGAGTTACTTTATAATCCACCGCCACGGCCCCTTAGCTCAGTGGTTAGAGCAGGCGACTCATAATCGCTTGGTCGTTGGTTCAAACCCAACAGGGGCCACCAGATAAAACAAGGAGTTAGATGAGAAATCGTCTAACTCCTTTTTCTTTGGATGCAATTTGGGTCAGGTAATGGGTCAGGTAAGGAATTGCTACCCTGCCCTCTTCATCTCGCTGCCAGCATCCCCGGATAGTGATGAAAGCCAGTAGCACTGCCTGTAATATTCACCGTACCGAATTTTTACGGCTTTGCCGCAACAAGCCAGTTGCCTGCCGTGCTCGCAGAATGTCTACAGCCCGGAGATAAGGGGATTGTTCCTGCCAGTTAAATCCCTTCCTGTCGATACGCACCAGTTCGTATTTTTCCACCAGAAAATTCACGGCATCAGCCAGCGTGATTCCGGCATCGATATGTTCCTGTATAACACGTTCCTCACTGAACGGTGTGTCGTTGAGGGTGAGACCATAGTGCTGTTTCAGCAGGCGGGTCAGTAGCATTTGCCAGACAGCCACGGGTGCTAGGCAGGGCTTCGCCGCCCGCTGAGTTGTTGCAGGTAAAGTTTTCATGTTTACTCTCGTGAAGGTAATTAACTCTGAGTGGGGTAAATGGCGATGTATACGTAGCCGCAACTGCCAAGAGTATCGGCTTCGCAGGTGAAACCGTTGTGGTACAGGGTGACGCAGTGGGCGTGTTGGGGACTGAGTTCACCGGTGGTTAGCATCGACTCCATCTGGCGGATAAAGTGCGGGCATGTTTCATCCAGCTTCCGGCATTCGGTGTCACTGAACCTGCCGGTGATGCTGGCCCTGTCAGCCAGATAGTGCAGTCGGTTACCCTCCTGCACCAGACGGGCTCCCAGGCGCGGCGTGATAGCCCGCTGCAGGCCCCAGTTGATGTGGGTCATGGCGGCTCTCCTTTTATTGTCAGTTCAGGGTAATACTCATTAGGCAGGCATAAGGCCCGTTACGGTCCTGGCGGCGTTCGGCGTATACCGCGAGGACTCCTGTGATATCCGGCACATCCCTGCCGGTGTAATGGCAGACGCTACCGTGCCACTGATATTTTCCACTGCAGTAGCGAAAGATCCGGGACTCAGGATGCTGGCGGTATATCGTCATTGCCCGGCGTTTACTGATAATTTTCATGTCATACCTCACAACAGACCGTGTTCTGCGAACGAATAGATTTGCCTGCCACCGACAATCAGGTGGTCAGGGACGCGGATATCCACCAGCTGAAGCACCTGAACCAGTCGCTGCGTGAGGGTTTTGTCGGCCTGGCTAGGTGTCGTCTCGCCGGAAGGATGGTTATGCGCGAGTATCACCGCCGCCGCGTTGAAGTGCAGAGCACGTTTGACCACCTCCCGGGGATGCACCTCGGTGCGGTTAATCGTGCCGGTGAAGAGCGTTTCATGGGCAATCAACTGATTCTGGTTGTCCAGATACAACACCCGGAACTCTTCCCGCTCAAGCGCGGCCATATGCAGTCGCAGCCATTCACGTACGGCGTGGGTAGAGGTGAAGGCTACGCCGGGCTCATGCAGGTGGCGGTCCAGAGCCCTGAGCGCCCGCTGAATGAGACGCCGGTCCTGTGGCGTCATCTCGCCGGGTAAAAAGGAAAGCTGTTTCATCTGTTGCTCCTTCGGTCAGTCGATAATACGCAGAATGGCGTGAGCCTCTGGATGTTGCATGGCATACTCCCGCAGGCGGTAATAGTGTGCGGTCATCGCGTCACATTCTGTACGGCAGGCATGGTGGCTATACGCAATCAGGCAGACAGCAATACCTGCTGCTTCTGCACTCATTTGGGCATCGTTACCGTTCAGGCAGTTAAACAGACGCCATGTCTCATCGTTGTCAGGCTCGGGGGACATAAATGCGCCGCCATTGCTGAGGGTGTAGAACGACCAGATACCACCGCTGTAGCCCTCACAGAAGCGGTCCATCCAGGCGAAGATATGCGGCTCCAGGAGTAGCCACTGCGGGATAGCGCCAAAGTACTGTGGCCAGAAATCGATACGCTGTTCATCGGGGACCGGCGTGACGGTCAGTTCAAATTCGGGTTGGTTAGCGGGTGCGAGGTCGTGCTGCGTCTGTGTTGTCATGGGTATGTCTCCGTCAATAAAAACGCCAGCGGCGATGGCTGGCGTATGGGGATATAAAGTGTGTTCGGGGAGGTGAATGCGGGTAAATGCTTCGCGATCAGCGGGTGGCCGTGTCTGTACGGATGCCTGAGGTGCGGATATAGCGGTTAAGACCTTCACCGGCATCCGGCTCAAAGTTCCATGCCCGCCAGACTATCCGGCCTTCAGTATCACGAACCACCAGACGGAAGTGACTGCCCTGGTCGTCTTCGAGTGTGATATTGCTGTACGTGGTAGTGACCGCTTGCGCTTGTCTCCGGGTGAAAGGCCCCGGTGGCAGCAACACGGATTGGGTCATTTTCGGGCTCCTGATAAAAGAAAACCCCGGCAGCCTGCTAGCTGTCGGGGTGGATTTGCTGGGGAAGATACTACTATCAGTCGTTGCTGCAGTCTCCGAGAGTGGACAGAACTTTCTCAGCGTTCTTCCGGTCCGCAGTGAAGGTCCCTGCTTTGTGGTCATTGACGTAGACGTCGAACTGCCCGGCCTCAGAGATATTGCTGATGAAGTCAAACCAGGCGTTATCGCCGTTACGCCAGCCCAGGCTGGACGGAATAATGTACTGCTGGTGATCCATCACTACGGTGATAGTAGTGTCGTCATCGTGCGAACTGACCATCTTGTCATCGGCAAGGGTAAGAAAGACTGAATGCTGATAGAAACCATTCTGGTCCGGGTTCCCTGTGCAGTTGATGGTAAACGTCTTTCCGCTGGCTTCGGTCACGCTGTATTCCGTATTGCCCTGACCGTAACCCTGCTGCCAGAACCCCGGGATAGCAGAGGCATTAAAGCTCGCGAGCAGTACACCCGCCAGCATAAACCGACTTAGTGAAAGTATTGTCATTCTTGTCTCCTTTGTCGTTGTTTTATTCCTGGTTCTCAGGGTTTGAGGGTATCAGCAGTCGCCCCATCAGTTTGCCGTCATGGGCGTACTCAAAGTATTTTTCTTTGGTATACGGGTCCGTCACCTCCTGGTATTCCAGTTTGATGTTATCGGCAATACACAGCGCATTCATCAGTGGCTGGACGGTTTTTTCCTGCATATCCACGAGGTAGTAGTAACTGCCATCCTCGCAGCCATCGGGCGACTGGCGGGTACGTAAAACCTGCAAGGTGGGACCGGATAAGTAGTCAACCTGTGACCATTCTTCACTGACATCATCCTGGTGGCTGACCACATCACTGAAACGCGGTGGGGTGAGGTCCTTAAATTTACTGATGGCCTTCAGGTCATCACTTCTGTCATCGCATGCGATGAGAAACAGAGTGGTGGCAACCAGCGCCAGCAGAGGCAGTGTTTTACGTTTCATTATTTTTTTCCTGAAATCAGACGAACCACTTTGGCAAAGACATAAATGCCCACGAAAATACCCACCGGCACGCCGACGAACGGTGTCAGCGCGACACTGGCAGCACCGGCTGCGCCACCTCCCGTCAGCAGTGCGGCAACAGTGGCAAGGGTCAGGGCCGCGAGACTGTCGGACACCCCGGTTTTGTTCAGAATGATGACGATGACAACAATGGCGATAATGGCAATAACGGGCATAGGGCTCCTCCCTGTTGCCGGGTTGATAACAACGCTTACGCTATTCTGGTGGGCTGTCGGCCGGAACAAACGTAAGCAGTGACTGCTGGATAAAGCGAAAATGGGGTAAGGACTGAATAAAGCCCGGGTCTTCAACAAGACGACACAGACTGTCGTTACGCCGGAAAGTCTCCTGCAGGGGCTGAACCAGATGGATTTCATCCAGGGAGAATACGGCGATATGTCCGTCGTGCTCTGCCACCAGATACCAGGCCTGCTGGTGGATAAGTAACCGGCAGGGAGCCAGCCGCTCACAGCGCTGCCCCTCGGCAATCAGAGTCACCCGCCTGCGCCCGGTAATGGCCTGAATCAGTCGCCAGAAAGACAATGCGCCTGATGGCGAAGGAGCCGGACTGGCGGGTGCGATTACGCAGGGAGACTCATCGCACATCAGCAGTGCGTTTACCAGACGACGGTCAAAGCCAGGGAAAAGACCGGCCATCCCGCTGCGGTGGGCAAAGATAAGCACGTCGGGCACCATCTGCGTCTCACTGCCCGCAGTGCGTAAGCGGCAATATCCGGACTGATACTCCAGGTCCAGATACATCAGCCGCTCACGAAAATCACGCCGCAGCGTGCGCACCGACACACCAAACTCAGCGGCAAGCTTACGCACACTCAGCGTTTCCCCTGCCACCAGACGGCTGATTATCAGTGACAGCCTGACAGCCAGCCGGTCATGGCGGCGTTCTGCCTGTGTCATGAGACGTTCTCCGTGAAAGTTAACTGACTGAAAATGATGTGATTACTTTAAAGAGGGGGTCGGACAGGGTATGGACACCACAGAAACTATTTTTCATTTCTGCAAAAGCCAGAGGCAGCGGGGGTTACAGGCCTTCCCTCGGTGAGTGAGGACCGTCAGCACGGTGCGATGCGGACAGGTGGTGTCCGATATTAACAAAGCAGCAACATTAAACGGTCACTGCAGTTGCGTGAGCAGGGCTTCCGCCATCACCCACAGTGCCCGGTTAAGTTTCACGTCCCCGTCGATACCGCGAACGGCACGGGTATGTGACCGTCCTCCTTTGGCATTACGGCCACTGAGCCCGCCCTTAATCAGGTTCTCCTGAATACGCTGGTACGTGGTCCACAGGTCATTGCTCTCATCCTGCCAGCGGCGAGGGGAGAGGATCTGCGATTCAGTCACCGGCTGGTGGTCTTCACCAAAGCGGTATGTGAGGGCGGCTTTTGCCAGTGCCTGCTGTGCCGGGGGTGGCAACAGCAACGACTGCATGGCATCCCGTTTCTCCCCCACCCGGTCAAAAATCCCCAGCACCTCATACGCGCCTTCAATCACCTGACTCACCACGTCCCCCTTGTGTGGCACCCGCACCTCGCCAAACGACTCACCGCAGACGAGCCCGTTCTGACAAACCGCACGAAATAGTCCCGGCAGCATCTGGTACGAACTGCTGCCATCGTGAGAGTTGAGCAGGATTATTTCCGGCACCTGCTTACCGGTTATCTGTCCCTCACGCCGTAGACGCAGCATATGCTTGGTGTGTTCGCGACGCTCCGGATCACGCACACGGGTCTGACAGGCAAAGAATGGCTGGAAGCCTTCTCGCTGCAGGCTGTCCAGCAAGGAGATGGTGGGTATATAGGTGTAGCGTTCACTACGGGATTCATGTTTGTCCTCGCTGAACACACTGGGCACCACGCGAAACAGCTCCTCGCGGGTTAACGGACGGTCACGACGAATAATGTTTGCAGCGCCAAAGCGCGAAGCCAGACGGGTCATAAGCAGACTCCTCATAACGGGAAAACAAATAAAGGGGATCCCCGTCGCATCGGCGACAGGGTCAGGGAAATAACAGGGATGGGTTAAATACTCAGAAGAAGAAATCCCAGACGGCGCGGGCCACAGAGACCACGGTGGTGCGCACGGCCTGAATGACGGCCCGCACAGGGGCGGGTATCAGGGGAAAGGCACTGATGCTATCGAGTACGGCCCCGACGGTTTCACCAAAATCGCTACGAGCCTGTTCCCGGACTACCGTCGTGCGAAAGGAAGGATGGAGTTGCGACACCACCGGGCTGGTGGCCTCACGTGGCAGGCACTTAATCATCCGCTCGGCCATCACCTTAAGCCCCCATTGTAGACGGACCGACACAGCACACACCGGATGGACGGGCTGGAACAGCTCATGCAGCAGGCAGATTTTGCGGCTGATATTCTGCTTCTGCGCCGTGGACAACTGTCCCCCACCGCTGGTAGGTTCGGCCTTATCCGACTGGCTGATAACAAACAGCACCTTATGCCGGTATACCTCTCCAATCACCTGATGATAAAAATGTTCATCCACCGTCAGCGCCCGGTCATCGGCCTTAATCAGCCACAGTACCAGGTCGAGGCGAGGAAGCTGTTCGCGGTACAGCGCAGCATACTCGGTATCGCGAGCGCCACTTTCGCCCACGCCGGGCAGATCCATCAGCGTTATATAGCGGCCGCCAACCTGCAGGCGAAAGCGCAGTGGCTCACGTGTACAGGCCGCCACATCGCTGACCGGTGATACCTCACTGGCAAACAGGGCATTGCAGAGTGAGGATTTACCGGCACCGCTCTTACCCATAATGCCGATTACTGGCTCGTAATGGGTTAACTGATTTATCTGCTGCAATATACGTTCAGACACCCACTGTGGCAGGCCAGCAAGCGATTGCTGAAACGACTTCAAACCTTCAGAATTGTTCATTAGCTACTCCTCTGAAAAATTATACAAAAACGGCAGAATCGTGAGATTCTGCCGTTAATCGGGTATGTTCAGAAGAATGATATCTATCTGAAAATAATTTGAATTAAGGTAAGCGACGAGCCACGGTTGCCTGTGATCCCAGTCCCTGAGTCGTTAGGTTATTCTGATATCCCTCATCCCCAGACCAGAACAGTGGATAAGGGCAAATTGCCTGAGGGAGCTATAGGGCATTGGGCAGCAAGGTTTTATAGTTGGATGGCATCAATTTAACGGTATAGAAACATCAGCCCATACGATGACTGTCTACGTTTAAGACATAAATTCTTGCTGTTACATAAGTATTAATGCTGATTATCATCAATTTGATTATAATCATGGCACTTTATGGATTACCGTATTAAATATTCATTTTTTCCCTATAGTGATGATTCATACTTGGTTCCCTTTCTAAGCGGCTTGAGGACTTGAGTTTGGTCCAGCGCGAGAGGTTGGCCTACATCGATTTTCGGCTCTATTTCTTCGGTGAGATCGGACGCCCTGATCTGATTGAGCGCTTCGGTGTGGCTCCGGCAGGGGCGACACGCGATTTGGCTTTGTACCGGGAAATTGCGCCGCATAACATCACCTTCGATGGTAGCAACAAGATTTATCGCATCGGGCAGGAGTTCTCACCGTTGTTCGAGCACGCATCGCTGCGCGTTCTGTCGGCGCTGTCTCTCGGTTTTGGCGATGGCGTGAACGGCTCAATGCAGGCGCTGCTACCATGCGAATCCCCCGCAGCCCTAAGCATTCCCAAGATGGATGTGTTAGCCACGATTTGCCGAGGCATCCACGCTAAGCGACCCGTCGCCATCCGCTACTACTCGATGAGCAGCGGCGAGTCCGAGCGGGTAATTGTGCCCTTTGCTTTGGTTGATACCGGCATGCGCTGGCACGTCCATTTGATCGCAAGAGTAGAGAGTTTCGGGATTTCGTCGTCACCCGCATCGAAGCACCAACATTGCTCGACGAGGAGCCACAAGCCAACGAACGACAGGATAACGACATCCAGTGGACGCGCATCGTCGAGCTGGATTTCGTGCCGTACCCGAGCGTTGAGCGGCCCGATATTATCAAGATGGACTATCGTCGATGCTACGCTGATCCACGCGCCCAGTTCATCCAAGAACCAGGACGGCAAGCGCGACCCGGAAATGCACCAGACCAAGAAGGGGAACCAGTATTACTTTGGCATGAAGGCGCACATCGGCGTTGATGATGAATCGGGGCTGGTACACAGCGTGGTGGGCACGGCAGCCACCGTGGCGGATGTCACCCAGGTCGACAAGCTGCTGCACGGCGACGAGAACGTCGTCTGCGCCGATGCCGGCTACACCGGCGTCGAAAAGCGCTCCGAGCATGCCGACCGAGAAGTGATCTGGCAGGTCGCTGCACGCCGCAGCACCTACAAGATGCTCGATAAACGCAGCGCCCTGTACAAAGCCAAGCGCAAGATCGAGAAAGCCAAGGCGCAAGTGCGAGCAAAGGTAGAGCCCCCGTTTCGCGTGATCAAGCGGCAGTTCGGCTACACCAAGGTACGTTTCCGAGGGCTGGTGAGGAACACTGCACAACTGGTGACGCTGTTTGCCCTGTCGAACCTATGGATGGCCCGCCGACATTTGCTGGCAAGCGCAGGAGAGGTGCGCCTGTAATGCGGAAAATGGCCGTCGCAAGGTGCTCGCGACGGCTGAAAGCACCGAAATGAGCGGGTGATCCGATCGTTTTTGATCGGTTCACCGCTTTCAAAATCAGCAGTGGCTGAAGTCAGCCGGAAATACAGGGCTACTTCAGACCATCCCTAGCTAGGGCTCGTAGTTCGGCGCAAGGCTGAAGTCGCTTGGCTGCTTCGCTGTGCAGATCCATGACCCACTTTCCATCAAACTCCCGGTTGTAGTTCCACAAGCATCTCGCGAGTCTTGCCGGCCCGCTCCACTAACAAGACCACAACATCTCCAACGTTCTTGTCGTCTAGCCGGGCCTGTAATGTGGTGACGTCGTCGACGGTGATACCGTCGATGCTGATAACGCGATCGCCGGGCACGATGCCGCCTGCGGTGACCTCGACGCCGACGAGCCCGGCCCTGTGCGCCGCCGAGCCCGGCGTCACGCGCAATACGAATACGCCCTTACTGCCGGTCAGCGCCTGCAGACGCGCGTTGATCTGCTCATCCACCTCGATGCCCAGTGCCGGACGGATGTACTTGCCGGTCTTTATGAGTTGCGGCACCACGCGCATGACGGTATCGACCGGCACCGCAAAGCCTATGCCGGCCGAGGCGCCAGACGGACTGTAGATGGCGGTATTGATTCCGATCAGCCGCCCAGCCGAATCGAGCAGCGGGCCACCGGAATTGCCGGGGTTGATGGCGGCGTCGGTCTGGATCAGGTGATCGATGGCCGGGCCGCCCGCTTCTCCCGGCAACGAGCGGTCGAGCGCGGAGACGATACCAGTGGTGAGCGTCCAGTCCAGGCCGAAGGGGTTGCCGATAGCGAACACCTTCTGACCCACCTTGAGGTCGGCACTGGTGCCGACCGGCACGGCCGGCGGGCGCTTGAAACCGACGCCGATCTTGAGCACGGCGATGTCGTGCGCGGGGCTCGTCCCCACCAGCGCGGCCTGGTAGTCGCGGCCGTCGGCCAGTTTGACGGTGGCTTCGGACGCGCCCTGGATGACGTGGAAGTTGGTGACGACGTGGCCGGCGTCGTCCCAGATGAAGCCCGAGCCAGTGCCGCGCGGCACGGAGAACACGTTGCGCGTCCAGACATCGCGTACTAATTGCGCGGTGGTGATGTAGACCACCGAGGCGCGCGATTTTTCGAACAGTTCGATGGTGGTTTTCTCGTCCGCCGCCAGATCGCCACGCGCCATCACGGTGCGTTCTGCTGCCTCGCGCGGACTGAACCATGCCTCGATGGCGGGCAGAAACTGCCACAGCAGCATGAGCGCGGCAATGCAGGCGGTGATGAAGAGCCCGCGCCGGACGAAGCGGTCCGGCGCGGGGCGTTGGTACGGGTCGAGATAGGCCATGAGACGTCTCCTGTTGATGGGCAATCAGCGCCACAGCCCGCTCGGGCGCCAGCGCGGTGGGCGCGTCGCCAAAGCAGATTCCGGCAAAAAATGGGGCGCGCGGAGTGGCAACGCTGATGCTGGCCCAGGCGCCAACGTCAGCAGGCGTGCGATGCGCTCTTGCGTTGCCGGACGCGTGCGCAAGCAGGAGGGCTCGGGATTGCCCCATCCCGACCATGGCCAGGCACGCCAGGAGCGGCTGACCCGCTCGATTTTCGCCAGCGCGGACGCCAGCCCCTGCGGGTCGCCAGTCAGTTCCGCCGCAAGGCGGTCAGCGTCGAACTCACGCACGCGAGACAAGCCGAGCTGTGCGAGCAGGGCCAGCTGGGGCGATGCGGCCAATAACAATAGACCAGGCCAATAGACCTCCGCCGCGCCAACCAGCTGCGCGGGCAGGCTGAGCAGGATCGCGATCTGTCCCATAAGGGCCAGTAGGCTCGTGAGGCGACTGTCGGAATCCGCCAGCCCCATGACACGCAGATCCTCATTAGCGATGTGCGCGACCTCGTGCACGAGCACACCCGCCAGCTCGCGTGGGCTCAGGCTGCGCAGCAGGCCATCGGTGAGGGCGATCGATGCCTCCTGCTTCGATCCGGTGGCGAAGGCGTTGACGACGGCACTGGGCACATAGTGCGGCACCGGCGTGGCGGGCAAACCGGCACGGGCGGGCAGCTCGCGCAATAGGGCCCACATCTTGTGGGCTTCTTGCGGGTGCAAGGCCCGTACGCGGTACAGGCGCAAGCTCAGCGCCGACGCGGCTACCGGTTCCAGCAGCAACGCACCTGCAATGGCAAACAGCGCGAGCCACAGGCAGCCTTCCCCAAACGGCAGTCTCCCTGCTGCGGCTGCGATCCCGACCAGGGTCAGGACCAACAGCCCGGTCTGCAGGCGGTTGAGCCAGCGGTGTTGCAAGAGCGCCGTGCGCGGATCACTGGGATGATGACGGGTCATGCTCAGAGGTCTCGGCGGCGCGGTCGCCGCGCTTGCGCAGCAGCCAGTAGGTCGCACCTAGAGCCAGCGTGGCGCTTGCCAGCGCGGCTATCTTTGCGGGGCTCGCGTCGGAGTCGAGGATCACGAACTTGCGGGAGAGTGCGATCAGCGCGATCAGGACCACCGTCTTGACCTGGATGATGCTGTCCCGACGCAGCGCCACGCGCACGATGGAATGCTTGAACTCCATCGCGATCAAGAGCGTCATGATCATGCCGAACACGCTCTGGAATACCTCGTGGTCCAGGGGATTGAAGGCATCTAGAACCAGCAGCGTGAAGACGATGGAGATGAGCTGGAACAGCGACACCACGATGATGACGGCGATCACCGCCGACAGCACGAGCGCGACGACCTGCTCGAAGCGCTCGTAAAAACTCATGATGGCCAATTGGTCACGTAAGACCTGAAATGGGTTAAGGCGTGTTGATTTCATGACGATGAACTCCCTGGAAAACGGCTGCTGTCGAGACGGCGGCGCATTGCGCTGATGTGTCCTTCAATCAGCTCGGTCGACATGCCAAGCGTCGACATCACCTGTTCCGCCAGCCCAATAGCTGCGGCAAAGGATTGCTGATACACGCGCACGTTGGGCATGGCGCGAAATGCATCGGCCGCGGTCGTACTTCTGCATGACACCCACAAGGTCAGCGCCGGACGGTGCTCGGCAATCGCCTGGGCGATGCGCAACGCTTGCTGGGCATGGGCGAACGTCAGCACCACCAAGTGCGCATGCGTCAAGCCGGCAGCCAGCAAGGTATCGGGCCGACTGGCATCGGCATGGAACACCGGCGCGCCGGCGGCACGCGCGGCCTCGACCTTCTGCGCGTCCGCCTCCAGCAGCAGATGCGCCACGCCGGCGTGGCGAAGAATCTCGCTGACTGTCAGGCCAAGCTCGCCCGCGCCGCAAATGATGACATGGTCTCGATATCGCGTCGTCTGCGCGGCGATCTCGACTTCTTCAGCCTGGGGTGGCTGAATGACGCCGCCGGTGCGGCTCAAGAACCGGGCAAGTACATCGTGATGGCGGATCAGTAGCGGTGCCAGGGCCATGCTGAGCACCAGCGCGACCAGCATGGGTTGGACGACGGTCGCGGGGATCAGATGCTGCTGCAAGACCGTGCCCAACAACAGCAGGGCGAACTCGCCGCCGTGCCCCAACGCTATGCCCGTGCGCCAGGCATCGAGGGCGGACAGGCGCGTCGCCCGCAAGGCCAGCGTATTGAGCAGGATCTTGACCGGTACCAGCACCACCAGCCACGCCAGCACCGCCAGCGGTGCCGAAAGAATCTGTGCTGCGTCCAGTTGCAGGCCGATGGTCACGAAGAACACGCCCGACAACACATCGCGAAACGGCCTGAGGTGGCTTTCCATGTGGTGCCGAAAGTCGCTCTCGCCCAGCACCATCCCGGCGAGGAAGGCCCCCAGGGCGGCAGATACGCCGACCGCGTGCGCAGCGGCGGCGGCGGCCACCACCACGCACAAGGAGACGAGCACGAACGATTCCTCGTGGCCCCGCCGCGCCACCCAGCCCAGCAGGCCATGCAACAGACGGCGCGAGGCGAGGGCCGCTGCTGCGAACAGCAGCAGCACACCGAATACTTCGAGCAGCACATGCTCGATCTTCGGCGACTCGCCGCGCGCCCAGATCGCCAGCAAGGCCAGCAGGGGCACGCTGGCCAGGTCCTGAAAGACCAGCACGGCGATGGCACTGCGTCCGTGGCGGGTGGTGAGCTCGCCTTGGTCGGCCAGTTGTCGGCTGACCAGCGCCGTGGACGACATGGCCGCCGCAGTGCCGAGCAGCGCGGCGCTCTGGCCGGGCTGCCCCAGCCACATCAATAGCAGGATCAGCGGCGGGGCCACGGCGATCATCTGCAGAGCGCCCGCCATCAGCACCGTCCTGCGGGCGAGCCAGAAGTCTCCGAGGGAGAATTCCAGTCCGACCATGAACAACAGCAGCGCCACGCCCAGCTCGGACAGAAAGCTCAGCGTCTCCCCCGGCGCGATCACGCCGATGACTGAGGGGCCCAGTACAACGCCGACAGAGAGATACCCCAGCAAGGCGGGCACTCTGAACGCCGCTGTCGCCATCGCCGCCAGGCTGCAAGCCGCCAGCAGGATTAGCGTAGTGCCGAGCAAGCCCTGCATCGGTCAGCGTCCCACTTGCGTCGACGTCCAGCGCACGATGTCCTGCGCGCCCATCACGCCGGCCTGACGGGCGATCTCCCGCCCACCCTGGAACAGGGCGAGCGTCGGGATGCTGCGGATACCGAACTGCGCGGCCAGGTGGGGCTCAGCCTCGGTATTCACCTTCGCCAGCCGGATCCTCGGTTCGAGCTGGTGCGCCGCTTGCTGGAACTGTGGCGCCATCATCTTGCACGGCCCGCACCATGGCGCCCAGAAATCGACCAGCAGCGGCAGATCGCTGCGCTCCACGTGGCGCGAGAACGTCGCCGTGGTCAACTCGATGGGCTCGCCCGTGAACAAGGGCTGCTGGCAGCGGCCACAGTTGGGATGTTCCGATAGCTTCGCAGTCGGTACGCGGTTGATGGACTGGCAATGCGGGCAGACTAGGTGAAGATCATTCTTCATGGTTCGCCTCCTTGGACCACAGTGAGGCTGCCTCGCTTCGGGTCACAGACAATGCCGACCAATCAACGCCTTGGAGCCAATCGTTCCCGTTTTTGCTTACTCCGGCCTCTTCCAGATGAGCAGCGATGAATGCTTCGGCCTGCATGAGCCACCTTCGGGCAGCATCTTCCTTACTAGGAATCAGCAGGATTTCAGAGACGCTGCTGGCATTCAGCCCGTCCACACGGATAAGCAGAAAAATGCGCCGCCACAAACGCGGCATGTCCTTCAGCAGGTCAAATGCAAAAGCGAACTCGCTCGACCGATCAATCAGCTCCTCCTGTTCCGCGATCGTTGCGACATCGGGATGCTGACTGCCAGCGAAAATATCGGCCAGCTTGAGTGTGTCATCGTGCTGATAAAATTCGAAGATTTCCTCTTCCACCATGGCCTCGGCCACGTCTTGGGCATCCGGTTCGACCGGCGCGTCCAGAGAAACGGATTCGCCAAATTGCCGGCTGCTTGCCACTTCGTTATCCAGGACGGCGAACAGATGCTTCAAAAGACCGGTGTAAGCCTCTTTTTCCCCCGGCACGGATTGCCATTCCACCTTAGCTCGGACAATCGCTTCATCCACCACGTCGCGCAGCGTCGGATAATCGCGCGGTAAATCGCCGACGGCCCGCAGATAAGCCAGCTCACGCCTTGCGACAGCCTCAAGTTTCGACAGTAGAGGCATTCGGGTCACCTCGGCCTCATGGGCGGCTGATGCGGGTTTTGCGGCAATCCGCACCTTGAGCTCGCGCAAGCGCTCGCGTCGTGCTTTGCGCTTGATTTGATCCTGAGCATGCAGTCGGTCAAAATGCTTCTTGGCCTGACGGAACAACGACTGTGCGAGCATCTGCGCGAGGGGCGTCAGCTCGTTATGTGATGCAGTAACGCTGACAATCTTTTTGCCGGGCAGGTGCATATAGCCACTGGCCAGAAATTGCCGCTTGATCTTGTCGCGATCAAGGACGATTTGAAGTCGCGCTGAATCTTTAGTGTGTTTGTCGAGCAATGGCTTGAGGGCGTGCTCGATCACATTTCCCAAAGCTCTCTGCCAAGGTTCATGAAACTCTTTGTCGATAGCTCGATAGCTATATTGTATCTGCATGTATGACTCCTTCGATGTCATTTCTACGGAGGCATGAATCGAGGATGCTCATATCCATAGATTTTGGTTTGGCACGCTCTTACCCCAGGCGCGTTTTGCGAAGACTCCAACTCAAGAACAAAAGCGTGACGCCATAGACTGCCGCATGGAAACCCAACAGCCAGCCTGCGGCCACGAATGACTCGACCGGACGGGTAAAAAATATCCACAAGACGATAGCACCAAGGATAATCGAGAGCAGTCCACTGAGGGCAAGCCAGATTTCACCCTTGATTTCCCGACGCAGCCGAACGGCGGCGGATATCTCCAGCACACCGGTGAAAATCGCCCAGAAGCCCACGCTAGCCCATAAAAAAGAAGCCAAGACTATCGTGGCGACCCAAGGAGCAACCAGGACGACGACGCCCGTAAGTATGCCGACAATGCCGCTGAACAGCAACCAGCCCCAGCGCTCTTTTTTCTGGATATGGCGCACCGCTGCAAACAAGTTGAACGCGCCATTGACCAAGGAAAATGCGCCGAACATGATGGTCATGGCCAACAGAGCCGATTGTGGCATCCAGAACGCGAGGGCTGCAAAAATCAATGCCAAGACACCGCGCAGCACAAAAAGCCACCAATTTTGGCTCAGCGAACACAGTGCTTTGGTGGGGTCATCCGCATTGGAATTGGCGATGGTGTCTGTGTTCATGCAATATCTCCTAAAGATCTATACAAAATAAAAAATCAAACACTCATGGGACAAGAGAGGGGGCGCTATGCGCCCCCTCTCCAGCGGTTTCAGAACAACTTGGACAGTTTTGCCTTGACTTCATCGAGCCAGCCTTTTCCGCAGCCTCCCCCTCCCGTCTTTTCCTTGATTTTCTTGAGTTCAGCGTACAGGGGCTCAAAGTCCTTCCTTTTTCCATAGCCCAGCAGTTCTGCCATTTCCAACTGCTGCCGGGCTTCGTTCAACAATGTCTCCAGGCGCTCATTGGATGCTTCGCTGCGCTGACCATCTTCTACCAGGGGCTCGGCGCGCTTCAGGAGCAGCTTCGCACGCAGGACGGGCAGCGGAAGCACGCTGCGCTCCTCGACCAGCGTGCTGAGCGCTGACTGCAGCGCGGCTTTGGCTTCTTCGATCTTGCCCTGATCGATCAGCGGCACGACTGCCTTCACGGCTGCGGGATAGGACGCCAAAGGGATGTTGGTGACCGTGATCACGATTTCACTGGCCAGCAAAGCCAGCACGTGGCGAGCCTGTTGCACCTCGCCATGTTTGAGGGCATCCAGCGCCTCGTCGGTCATCGCCTCAATGGTTTCCGTGTTGGCGAACAAGTCGTGCACGATGGTGCGCACATCAACGCCGGCCAGGGCGAGCGTGGGTTCGCGCGCGACGATCAGCTCCAGCTTTCCCGTCACTTCGGCCAGCGTTGCCAATGCGCGTGCAGTGTCCTTGCCGTCAAGTGCGGCCAGCGCTGATTTGGTCAGCGACAAGGCCGAGACTGCCTCATCGAGGACTTGTTTACGTTTGTCTGCCGCCTGTGAGTCCGTTTCTTTCTGAACCTCAGGCTGTACCTCCGTGACGACTTCAGGCTTGGACTCTGGACTGACAGGAAGGCTGCTTACCGCGGCCTGTTCGTTTATTCCTTCGTTCGTCGCATTGGGATTCGGTGTTTGCTCATTCATGGTGATATGCCTCGTATGAGATAGTGAAAATAGGCGAATCTATTGGGGCTGAATGCGAACATCGCGAGACTGACCGGCAGAGCAGTCAGCCCCTTCATCACCTCAAAACAGCTTTTGGATGCGCGTCTTCAACTCGTCGAACCATCCCTTGCCGCTTTTGCCACCAGCCGACTTTTGCTCAATGGACTTCACCTGATCGAAGATGGGTTTGAAGTCCGCCTTCTTGCCATAACCCAGGATCTGCGCCATCTCGATCTCCGTGCGCACGGACGACAGCAAGGTGCTGAGCTCCTCGTTCTGCTTGGCATCGCGCCTGTCGGTCTCGGCCAGCTTTTCAGCTTTTGCCATCGCGGCTTCGGCCCGTAGCACGGGCAGAGGAAAGGCGACCGAGGTCACCACCAGCGTGTTCAGTGCTCGGACGAGTTCCGCTTTGGCGTTGTCGATCTCGCCGCTGTCGATGAGCCGTGCGGCCGACTTGATCGCTGCCGGGTACGTTGCCATCGGAAGGTTGTCGGTTTGGATTACGATTTCGCTGGCCAGATTGGCAACGATGGGCCGGGCCTTTTGCACCTCGCCATCACCCAACAACTCCCGAGACAACTTGACCGCTTTCTTTACCGATTCCACGTTGGCGTGGATATCGTGGGTGATGACGCGTACATCGACCGGCGCTAAAGCAAGTTTGGCGTCGCGTGCCAATACCAGTTCCAGCTTTCCGCTGGCCAGTTCCAGCGCAGCAAGCGCCTCCTTGGTCTTCTTTGCATCAAGGAGGGTCAAAGCCTCCTGGGTCTTGGTGAGCGCCGTGATGGCGTCTTGAGTGAGCTCGGCACGCTTTTTATCGGCTTCCCGGGCGGCCTTGTCATCTACCTGTGGCTGTGCCGCCTTGGATGCGGCAGAGGGTGCTGCAGCACCTGGGCTAGAACCTGCCGCCGATTGGGCCAGAGCCGGTCCGCTCAGTCCGACGACGACCGCCAGGGCAAGTGCGGAGAAGGTGTATTGTGGCTGTTTGATATTCATGATCTTGGGCTCTTGGTTGAAGTTAGTTGACTGAGATTTCAATCTGTTTCGGTTTGGCTTGCTCGGCCTTGACAAGCCGCACTTCCAGCACGCCGTCTTTCATGGAAGCCGTCACCTTGGTCGGATCAACGTTGTCAGGCAAGACAAAGCTGCGCACAAAGCGGCCATACGCACGTTCGATGCGGTGGAACTTCTTGCCCTGCTCCTCTTTTTCCAGTTTGCGCTCGCCGCTGATGGTGAGCACACCGTTTTCCGCGCTGACGCGCACGGCATCCTTGGGGACCTCCGGCAGATCCAGCTTGAGGAGGAATGCGTTCTCATCCTCGCTGATGTCCGCCATTGGTGCCCAGTCCGCCGTGGTCATGGCTTCGTTGCCGGTACGGGCGCCCTGTCGCTGGGGTATTCATCCGAACATCGTCGCCAGGCGGTTTTGCAATTCATCCAGTTCCCGGAAGGGGTCCCACGGAGTCAATGCAGACATATCGGTTCTCCTTGAACAATGCCGACGAATTGGATGACGCACTGAACAGAGCCGTCGGTTTACTCTGAATGGCACCTACTACTGTTTTCAGTTCCGAACAAGTCCTTGAGTCAATTGACGGATATCGCTTTCGTCGAGCGTTTCCCGCGCCAGCAGCTCGCGCGCACAGCGCTCCAGCACCGCGCGGTTGATGTCGAGAATCCGGTAGGCGTGCTCGAACACGCCCATCACGATGCGTCGCTCGCCGACTTCTTCTTGCGCGAGCCTTTGCCAGCGTCGCCGTGCGGCGTCTCGGTCGCCTTCGCGACATCCGGCTGCTCCGGCTCGGCCGGGGTCTGCGGTAGCTCTTTGCGTTCGAACACCACGCGTTCGGCCTTGTCGTCCCAGCGTGCGCTGGCGTGATCGCCCTTGCCGATGCTGCCACCGAGCATCTCGCGCGCCAGCGCAGTTTCCAGCTCGCTGCGGATCAGGCGCTTGAGTTCACGCGCACCGAACTCGGGTTTGTAGCCTTCTTCCGCGAAATGGTCGATCAGCGTCTGATCGAAAGTGAGCGTCACGCCCTGGCTGGCGGCGCTGCGCGCCACGCGATCGAGCTGCAGGCCGACGATGTGGCGGATCTCCTCCTT
The DNA here is from genome assembly GCF_030332695.1 of Citrobacter sp. Cpo089. Classification (NCBI taxonomy): domain Bacteria; kingdom Pseudomonadati; phylum Pseudomonadota; class Gammaproteobacteria; order Enterobacterales; family Enterobacteriaceae; genus Citrobacter; species Citrobacter sp. Cpo089. The sequence continues at coordinate 185,566 of NZ_JAOWHJ010000072.1, forward strand.
GCCCAGCGCATGGAAGACGATGATCTCGTCGATGCGGTTGAGGAACTCGGGCCGGAAGTGGCCGCGCAGCACGTCCATGACCTCGGCCTTGGTCTTTTCGTACTCCTCGTCGGCCGCCCCACGCGCCTTCAGCCGTCGCTGGATGATGTCCGAACCCAGGTTGGACGTGGCGATGATGATGGTGTTGGTGAAATCCACCACCCGGCCCTTGCCGTCGGTGAGGCGACCGTCGTCGAACACTTGCAGCAGGATGTTGTAGACGTCAGGGTGTGCCTTCTCGATCTCGTCGAGCAGCAGCACGCTGTAGGGCTTGCGCCGCACCTTCTCGGTGAGCTGACCGCCTTCGTCGTAACCGACATAGCCCGGAGGCGCGCCCACCAGCCGCGCCACGGTATGGCGTTCGCCATATTCCGACATGTCGATGCGCAACAGGGCGTGCTCATCGCCGTAGATCGATTCGGCCAATGCCTTGGCGAGCTCGGTCTTGCCCACCCCGGTCGGGCCCAGAAACAGGAAGGTAGCCACCGGTTTGCTGCCTTCGCGCAGGCCGGCGCGGGACAGCCGCACGGCATCGGCCACGGCACGGACCGCCTCGTCTTGTCCCACCAGGCGCTCGTGCAGCCGTTGTTCCAAGTGCAGCAGCTTTTCGCGCTCTTCCACCGTCAACTCGTTGACCGGGATGCCGGTCAGGCGCGAGACGATCTGCGCCACGTGTTCCGCCTTGACCTCGGCACTGCCGGAGGCCCGCTCCCGCTCCCAGTTCTCGACGAGCTTCTTGAGCTCGGCCTCCTTGGCTTCGATGCGCTTGCCGAGCTCGGCGGCCTGGTCGTACTGCTTGCGCGCGGCCACGTAATCCTGTTCACGCCGCAGCTGGTGCAGTTCGGACTCCAGCTCCTGCACGGCCACCGGCCGGGCCGTGGCCGACAGCTTGACGCGCGCGGCCGCCTGGTCGAGCAGGTCGATCGCCTTGTCCGGCAGGAAGCGCGCCGTGATGTAGCGGTCAGACAACTCGGCCGCCGCGATGATCGCGTCCTCGGAGATGCTGACCTTGTGGTGCGCCTCGAAGGTGTCGCGCAGGCCGCGCAGAATCATGATGGCCTGGGCCACCGTCGGCTCGGGCACCGTCACCGGCTGGAAGCGCCGCTCCAGTGCGGCATCCTTCTCGATGTATTTCTGGTACTCGTTCAGCGTCGTGGCGCCGATTAGGTTGAGTTCACCGCGCGCCATCATCGGTTTGAACACGTTGGCCACGTCCAGCCCGCCTTCGCCACCGCCCTGGCCGGCACCGACGATGGTGTGCACCTCGTCGATGAACAAAATCAGCTCGCCCTGGTGCTCGGTCACCTCCTTCAGCACCTTCTGCACGCGCTCCTCGAACTCGCCGCGATATTTGGCGCCGGCCACCATGGCGTTGATGTTGAGTTCCACCAGGCGCTTGTCGCGCAAGGTCTCGGGCACTTCACCCGCCACCATGCGCTGCGCCAGCCCTTCGACGATGGCGGTCTTGCCCACACCCGGCTCGCCGATCAGCACCGGGTTGTTCTTCTTGCGCCGGGCCAGCACCTCGATGGTGGTTTCGATCTCCTGCGCGCGGCCGATCACCGGGTCGAGCTTGCCGTCGCGCGCCATCTTGGTCAGGTCGCGCGAGTACTTGTCGAGTTCTGGCGTGTTGGTCGGCGTCTCTGCGCGTCCATCCTCGGCGCCCTTGCCGACCACCTTGCTGACCTGTTGGCGCAGCGCCTGCGGCGTCAGGCCGTAGCGGCGCAGCAGGTTGGCGGCCAGCCCTTCGCCTTCCTCGGCCAGACCGATCAGGAAATGCTCTGGACCGACATAAGAATGGCCGAGTTCATTGGAGGCCACGAAGGCGCGGCTGAGCGCATCCTTCACGCGCGGCGACACGCCGATCTCGCCCTCGAAGGGCTTGTCCCCGCGCTTGGCCTCAGACTCGATCTGCCGCTTGAGGTCATCGACCTTGATCTTGAACTGACCCAGGATGGTCTTGACCACGTCGCTGTCGGCCAGCGCCAGCAGCAGATGTTCGGTATCCACCTCGGAGCGGCCAAATTCGGCAGCGTGTTTGGCGGCCTCCTGCAACAAGGCTTCCGACTGTTCGCTGATGCGGCTGGCCAGCCCACTGCCGCGACGGCGCGGTGCACCCGAACCTGCTGCGGCGGGCTCGCCAAACGAGGCATCGACCACGTCATCGGTATCGGCGGCAACTGGCGTCGCGTCGTCGCCGATGCGGAAGAAGTCACTGCCGAGGAAGTCCTCGAACAGGCCGCTGCGCGAACCGAACAAGGCTTCCAGCGGCGAAACGGTGCGCTTTTGCTGGCGCACTAATTGCCGGTAATGGTCGTCGCACAACAGCATGGTGCTGTGACGACCGTTGAGATTGGCTTCCACCCGCACGGTGGCGGGTTGGCCGCAGACCTGGCATTGTTTTCTGGCCATGCTGATGCTCCTTAGAAGGTTGAAAAGGTTGAGGCGACGAGGCATCGCGAGCCGCGACACCTCGTCTCGGGCCGGGTTTTTCTTGTGACGAACGAGCCGGCGACGTCAGCCGTTGATCGGGATCGAGCGTCCCTGCTTCGGCGCACTGACCTCGCGCTTGTCGATCGTGACCGTGAGCACCCCGTTCTTGAACGATGCCTTGATCGAATCCTGGTTGGCGTCGTCAGGCAGGTTCAAGGCACGCTGAAAGCTGCCGTAGGAGCGCTCCACACGGTGGAAGCCACCTTCCTTCTTCTCCTGTTCCTGGCGCTTCTCGCCACGCACCATCAGCACGTCGTTGTCGAGGGTGATCTGGATGTCCTTCTCCTCGACACCGGGCACTTCCAGGGCAATCTTGTACTGCTTGTCGGTTTCCTGGATGTCCAGGGCCGGCTTCAGCATGCCCGACCAATCGGATGGCCACTGCGGCATGTTCAACGCCGGAAAACCGAAGCCCCGGAATGCGTCATCGAACAGCCGGTCGATTTCCCGATGCAGTTGCAGGATCGGGCTGACTGGCCCGCTCGCCGCTGGCAGGTCATTGCGCTGCACCGGCAGGGAAGAGGCGGTCTGCTGCTCTTGCTGCTCGTTCTTGAACCAGTTCCAGGGAGCCAACTTCTTGAAATCGATGTCCATGTCATACCTCCAGAAAAATTGGAAAACGAGTTACTCAAGCCCTTTGCCTGCTGCGACGGGCAGTGCGCCCAGGCGACACGGGCTGCTCGGATGACTTCTGCTGTTCACGCTTGCGCATCACCTCCTTCTTTGCTCCGGCTCGGGTCTGATCATTGATGCACTGATCGATTTCACTTTGACGAAGCCGCCACGTCCCGCCCACCTTGAAAGCCGGAATTTCCCCGTGTGCGGCGAGCCGATAAAGCGTCCGCTTGCCGACTTTCAAGTACGCAGCCAATTCATCGAGCGTGAAAATCACCTGTAGGTGCGCTTTCATCTCACCCTCTCCAATCGCGTCGCTTTGCGGTTCCGGCCAAGGAAATCCTTGCAATACTAGGCCTACCATGAAAAACTTAAAGAGTCAAGAGTCAATGTGCAGCGTTCTCCCGCCCCATTGATGCAGGTCAACTGCTCAGGCAAGGCACAGGGGGGCGGCCTGATCAGGCAATGGACAGCGCCTGGCTCCTCAGCCTGCGTGTGCCACAGGTGCCTCGATCAAACACCGATCCTCACGTTGTAGCCGAGTGCCCGCAGCCCCTTGCTTGTCTGCATGTTCCTTGGCGGAAACTCGTCTGGGCGCGCCCAGACGACGATTTCCCCGAGGCTGCTCAGGCCAACGTGCGGAATTGCCCAGTCGTCGCTGCGGATCGCGTTCCAGAGTCGGGCCGAAACACTTCCGTTGCCCCAGACAACGTAGTTCAACAGTATCCGTCCGGCCAACACACCTTCCCGACACCGCCGCCGAAGGCCATGGCCCATCAAGCGGATTTTCCATGCGCCCTCAGCGCCGTACCTACAGCAAATCTTTCAAGGCCCAGGTCATTCAGGAGTGTTCTGAACCCGGTGCCTCCATCGCAAACATCGCCTTGGGCTACAGCCTCAATGCCAACCTCGTCCACAAATGGATTCGCCTGCTTACCCAGAAAACCACGGCTATCCAGCCAGCGTTCATCCCGTTGCCTTCTCAAATGCTCGGCGCGGGTTCGCATGCTCAAGCGCGCTGCTGCGATCATGAGTTTGATCCAGTCGGCCCGTAATAATGGGCACGATCCGTATGCCTATCTCAAGGATGTGCTGAGACGGTTGCCGACGCAGCGAGCTAGTGAGATTGCAGAGCTGCTGCCGCATAGGTGGCATCCGGCATAGTCGCGCAAGATGGTTTGCCCGCATGCTTACGTTCAACAGCTCAAGCACCGTCCGCCCTTCGCGGGATCGTTGCCGCCAGAGCCACACGCCGAACTTTTCCACCTTGTCGTCGCCGGCCTGCGGTCAGTCAGGCAAGCCCAGGTGCGAGCCTGTACATATATTTGTGTAATTGCCTGATTTTGATATGTTCAATTCAACATCAAATGAAGGTTAAATTATGGACGACAAACAATTGCAGGCTCTGGCTAACGAACTGGCCAAAAATCTCAAAACCCCTGAAGATCTCAGTCAGTTCGATCGCCTGCTCAAGAAAATCAGTGTTGAGGCTGCTCTCAACGCTGAACTGACTCACCATCTGGGACATGATAAAAATCAGCCCAAATCGGGAACCAACTCCCGTAATGGCTATTCCACGAAAACCGTCACCACTACCGACGGGCCGATGGGATTACGTACTCCACGTGATCGTGATGGTTCCTGAAGTGGCACACTGAATTTGGCCACCTGAACAGAGGTGATATGCTCACCTCAGAACAACACAGGTGCTCCAATGAAAAAAAGAAATTTCAGCGCAGAGTTTAAACGCGAATCCGCTCAACTGGTTGTTGACCAGAACTACACGGTGGCAGATGCCGCCAAAGCTATGGATGTTGGCCTTTCCACAATGACAAGATGGGTCAAACAACTGCGTGATGAGCGTCAGGGCAAAACACCAAAAGCCTCTCCGATAACACCAGAACAAATCGAAATACGTGAGCTGAGGAAAAAGCTACAACGCATTGAAATGGATAATGAAATATTAAAAAAGGCTACTGTAGATTCAATTGGTCAACGCAACAGTCATGTGAAAACATGTAGTTGCGGAGGATTGTTGAATGAGACGAACATTTACAGCAAAGGAAAAAACATCTGTTTTTGAACTGTGGAAGAACGGAAAAGGCTTCAGTGAGATAGCTAATATCCTGGGTTCGAAACCAGGGACCATCTTCACGATGTTAAGAGATACTGGCGGCATAAAACCCAATGAGCGCAAGCGAGCTGTTGCTCACCTGACGCTGTCTGAGCGCGAGGAAATACGAGCCGGTCTGTCAGCTAAAATGAGCATTCGAGCCATCGCTACAATGCTGAATCGTAGCCCTTCAACAATCTCACGTGAAGTTCAGCGTAATCGTGGTAGGCGCTATTACAAAGCCGTTGATGCGAATAACCGGGCCAACAGGATGGCTAAAAGACCAAAACCGTGCTTACTGGATCAGAATATGCCGTTGCGAGAGCTTGTTCTGGAAAAGCTTGAGATGAAGTGGTCCCCAGAGCAAATATCAGGATGGTTAAGGCGAACGAAGCCGCGTCAAAAAACACTACGAATATCACCTGAGACAATTTATAAGACGCTTTACTTTCGTAGTCGTGAAGCGCTACACCACCTGAACGTACAGCACCTGCGCCGATCGCACAGCCTCCGTCATGGCAGGCGCCATACTCGCAAAGGTGAAAGAGGCACTATCAACATAGTGAACGGAACGCCAATCCACGAACGTTCCCGGCATATCGATAACAGACGCTCTCTGGGACACTGGGAAGGCGATTTAGTCTCGGGTACAAAAAACTCCCATATAGCCACACTTGTAGACCGAAAATCACGTTATACGATCATCCTGAGACTCAGGGGCAAAGACGCTTTATCAGTGAATCAGGCTCTTACAGATAAATTCCTGAGCTTACCACCTGAACTCCGGCGATCACTGACATGGGACAGAGGAATGGAGCTGGCCAGACATCTGGAATTTACTGGCAGCACAGGAGTTAAAGTTTACTTCTGCGATCCTCAGAGCCCCTGGCAGCGGGGAACAAACGAAAACACTAATGGGCTAATCCGACAGTACTTTCCCAAAAAGACATGCCTTGCCCAATATACTCAATATGAGCTGGATCAGGTTGCAGCTCAGCTAAACAACAGACCGAGAAAGACACTGAAGTTCAAAACACCTAAAGAGATAATTGAAAGGGGTGTTGCGTTGACAGATTGAATCTACA
>NZ_JAOWHJ010000073.1:0-100835 GCF_030332695.1 Citrobacter sp. Cpo089
CCCGGCTGTATGCGCGAGGTTACCGACTGCGGCCTGAGTTTTTTAAGTGACGTAAAATCGTGTTGAGGCCAACGCCCATAATGCGGGCAGTTGCCCGGCATCCAACGCCATTCATGGCCATATCAATGATTTTCTGGTGCGTACCGGGTTGAGAAGCGGTGTAAGTGAACTGCAGTTGCCATGTTTTACGGCAGTGAGAGCAGAGATAGCGCTGATGTCCGGCAGTGCTTTTGCCGTTACGCACCACCCCGTCAGTAGCTGAACAGGAGGGACAGCTGATAGAAACAGAAGCCACTGGAGCACCTCAAAAACACCATCATACACTAAATCAGTAAGTTGGCAGCATCACCCAGGCAAGCTATCAATATGGGCTAAACAATCTGTTGACGCTGTATGGCGGCACCATGTTTTCGAATCACTACAATGCTTTCACTTTGGGGACTGGCTGGAATACGCGTATTGGGGCAATCTCAGTGGATGCCACACAATCGCACAGCAAACAGGATAACGGCGACGTGTTTGATGGCCAAAGCTATCAAATTGCTTATAACAAATACGTAAACCAGACTTCGACGCGTTTTGGCCTTGCGGCTTATCGTTATTCATCACGTGGTTACCGTACCTTCAACGATCATGTCTGGGCAAATAACAAAAACAGCTATCATCGTGATGAAAACGACGTCTACGATATTGCTGATTATTACCAGAATGACTTTGGTCGTAAAAACACTTTTTCAGCAAATGTGAGCCAGTTGTTGCCGGAAGGCTTGGGTTCCGTTTCACTGAGCTCTTTGTGGCGAGATTATTGGGGGCGCAGTGGTAGCAGCAAAGATTATCAATTTAGTTATTCGAATAGCTGGCAACGTATTAGTTATACGTTTTCAGCAAGCCAGACATACGATGAAGATCACAATGAAGATAAGCGTTTTAACCTGTTTATCTCCATTCCCTTTGACTGGGGGGATGGTATAACAACACCTCGTCGTCATCTGAGTGTGTCAAATTCAACAACATTTGATGATGATGGTTTTGCTTCGAATAACACAGGTATAACCGGAACCGCGGGAATGCGCGATCAGCTTAATTATGGCGTTAATCTGAGCCATCAGCGGCAGGATAGTGAAACAATCGTCGGGACCAATTTAACCTGGAATGCGCCTGTTGCAATCATTAATGGTAACTACAGCCAGTCGACAAAATATACCCAGACGGGAGGGAGTATCTCAGGCGGCGTGGTGGCCTGGTCTGGTGGGGTGAATTTGTCGAATCGGCTTTCTGATACTTTTGCTATCATGCAGGCTCCGGGCCTGGAAGGGGCATACGTTAATGGGCAAAAATATCGTACCACTAACGCAAAAGGGACCGTTGTCTACGATAATTTGACGCCGAATCGTGAAAACCACCTTGTGCTGGACGTTTCACAAAGCAGCAGTGAAACAGAGTTACACGGTAATCGAAAAATTGTGGCGCCCTACCGTGGGGCGGTACTTCTGGTGCGTTTCGATACCGATCAACGCAAGCCGTGGTTTATTAAAGCCCAACGTTCTGACGGTTCGCCACTGAGTTTTGGTTATGAAGTGGAAGATATTCATGGGCATAACGTTGGCGTTGTCGGCCAAGGAAGTCAGCTTTTTATTCGTACTAATGAAATTCCGCCCGAAGTCAGCGTGGCGGTAGATAAAGAACAGGGACTTTCATGCTCAATCACCTTCGATAAAACGATTGATGAAAGTAAAGTTTATATCTGTCGCTAATTTTGGGGCGATCTTATGAAATTAAATTTCTTTATTTTTATATTTGCGTTGGTTGTGCTACCGACATCTTATGCTGGGTGTAAGGGGAATATTTCTTTTCAGGATAATTTGATTCTTCGTGAAGATTTTGCAGTTAATCCTTCGCAGTCAGAATCATATAACCATCAGTTCAATGATTCGACTTGCTCTGGGGCAAATAAGGTTAGCCCATTAAAAACATCAGACATTGTTGTTGGACTGTACGATAATACGGTTAAATTAACGTTGAGATTTTCTTGGTTAAACAGTTCTGATATTAGTTTGCCGAGTGGGAAAACGGATTTTACAGCCGGATATCGAGTGGATATTTCACAAGCAAATAGCAGCGCGACAGTGAACATTTCGGCAGGAGCCGGAAATAGCGTACATATAAAAGACGTGGCCTCTTTGTCAAGCGCTTCTTCAACTACCCAAAGCGCCGCATTTTGGACCTTGCTTGGTTGTCTATTTACGGGTAAAGGATGGGATCCATGCATAACAAGTTACCGAAATTCACTGGCAAAGGATGCTGGGTTTTACTCCTCAGATTTGATTTTAACTTATAACAGGAAACAAACTACCTGCAAACCGGAAGACCTGAACATTATCCTGCCAGATATTGCACTTTCAGAACTACCTGTATCCGGAAAGGTAACAAGTAAAAGTACGACAGAGAATATCCGTTTGCAGTGCGATAATTTGTTTGGCGACCGTAAGCAGACATCACGCAAAATGGCAGTTTATCTCTCCAGTAGTGATTTACTGACAGGTAGTAATTTCGTTTTACGCGGTGATGATAATAATGGCGTTGGGTTTGTACTGGAGAACAATAATCAAACTGTAAATATTTCACGTGTGGCTGACCAAGGAACCGCATCAACGCTGTGGAAAGTTGATAAAGTGGGTGAGGACGTAAATAGTAATACCGTCATGATCCCTATTGTTGCCAGCTATTATGTCTACGATAAGAGTAAAGTAAAACCAGGTAATCTCGAAGCTACAGCATTAATTTATGTAAAATATGACTGATCGGCAAATAATCAATGCATCGTTAATAACAATAAAAAAGGTGTCTGCACTTTCCCCCTCTGAAATGAGGGGGATTTTTCACCGATGATAAAAAATCTCGCCATCGTAGGCTTTAATGATCTTTGCATCGGCATCATTGACCAGTACATACGCGCCGCCCATGTAGGTCCAGTGGGTGCCTGCCGTCGGCGCGGGCAGGTTGCGCAGATTCCACTGTTTAATGGTGTATTCTTCGGTGAGATACAGTGGTGGAACCTTGTCACCGGGTTTGAAATGGGTGAAGTCAGCAATAAAGCTGCTCAGTTCATACTTATCGATACCGGTGGGGGCAGCTGTTGCAGCTGGTGCGGCCCAGACGACGCTGCTTGCAAGCAGAAGTGCACCCAGCAACATTTTATTCTTCATACCCATCCTCTCTACCTCTTCGGGTCATCAAAATCAGTCATGTATCATTCCTGGCATACCGGATGTCTGACAAGCACTATTTTGTGATCACTCCAGTCATTTCGTAAAAAGTGTAAATGAAAGTACAGAATTGCAGCAACCTTGACCAGTAGTTTCACTGCGGGAGTGGGGAGTGCGCCAATTTACATCGTTAAGCACAGGCAGTATCCTGTTACTGAAACCAGCATATTACGTTTGTGTTTCAACGACTCGGGGTGCCCTTCTGGTGAAGGCTGAGAAATACCCGTACCACCTGATCTGGATAATGCCAGCGTAGGGAAGTCTGACACTGCTCGTGTCCCTTCTTCGCGCGGGCAGGAGCTGAACCATGCAGCCTGACCTGCACAGCCGCGCACTCGCGGCTCACACTTTGCACCAATTTAGAACCTTATCCCCGCTCACACACTGTATGACCAATGAGGTCGTGCAAAGTTTTACTGCCAATACATTACTGGCGCTGGGCGCATCGCCTGCGATGGTGATCGAGCCTGAGGAAGCCAGCCAATTCGCCGCTATTGCCAGTGCATTGCTGGTTAATGTCGGCACCTTAACTCGGGAACGGGCCGCGGCGATGCGTGCCGCAGTTAAGCAGGCTCATCATGCTAAAACCCCGTGGACGCTCGATCCCGTTGCCGTAGGTGCGCTTGAGTTTCGCCGTCACTTCTGCCTGGAATTATTGTCACTACAGCCTGCTGCTATTCGTGGCAACGCTTCGGAAATACTTGCTCTGGCCGGCATCAACGGTGGTGGACGCGGCGTGGATACAACCGATACGGCTGTTGCTGCGCTTCCGGCAGCGCAGGCGCTGGCTCGTCAGGTTGGGACTATTGTCGTGGTTACCGGCGAAGTGGATTACGTCACCGATGGTCAGCGTACCGTCCGCGTTGACGGCGGTGACCCGTTGATGACTCGCGTGGTGGGCACTGGATGCGCTCTTTCAGCGGTTGTTGCGGCCAGTTGTGCCTTGCGTGGTGACCGACTTGATAACGTCGCCTCCGCCTGTAGTTGGATGAAACAGGCCGGGCAAATAGCCACCGAGCAATCAAACGGACCGGGTAGCTTTGTCCCGGCATTTCTCGACGCCCTCTATAACCTGAACGCCCAGGAGCAAGCATGAAACGGATTAACGCATTAACGATCGCCGGAACCGACCCAAGCGGTGGCGCGGGTATTCAGGCTGATTTAAAAACCTTCTCGGCGCTGGGCGCTTACGGCTGTTCGGTTATCACGGCGTTGGTGGCGCAAAATACGCGCGGGGTGCAGTCGGTGTATCGTATTGAACCTGATTTTGTCGCCGCGCAGCTGGATTCGGTGTTGAGTGATGTGCGTATTGATACGACTAAGATCGGTATGTTGGCGGAGACGGACATTGTCGAAGCTGTCGCCGAACGTTTACGTCGCCATCGGGTACAAAATGTGGTGCTGGACACGGTGATGTTGGCGAAAAGCGGCGATCCGTTGCTGTCGCCCTCGGCGGTAGAAACGCTGCGTACCCGTTTGCTGCCGCAGGTTTCGATTATCACTCCTAATTTACCCGAAGCTGCTGCACTGCTCGGGGCATCGCATGCGCAGACTGAGCAGGAGATGTTAGAGCAGGGAAGGGCGCTACGGGCGTTGGGCTGCGAGGCGGTGTTGATGAAGGGCGGTCATCTGGATGATGCACAAAGCCCCGACTGGCTCTTTACTCGCGATGGTGAGCAGCGTTTTACCGCACCAAGGGTGATGACCAAAAATACCCATGGCACCGGTTGTACGCTATCGGCGGCGTTGGCAGCCCTGCGTCCGCGCCATAACAACTGGGCCGATACCGTACAGGAAGCCAAACTGTGGCTTTCAGCGGCGCTGGCGCAGGCCGACACGCTGGAAGTTGGCCAGGGAATTGGTCCGGTCCATCATTTCCACGCGTGGTGGTAATGGGTATACTGGCTGCAGAAACGGCGGCCAGGAAAAAGATAAATGGAACAAGCGCATACCCAGCTTATCGCACAACTGAATGAACGTATTTCAGCGGCGGATAACACGCCGCTGTATATGAAATTTGCGCAGACGGTGAAGAATGCTGTGCGCAGTGGGATCCTGGAGCACGGCAATATCCTGCCCGGCGAGCGCGACCTCAGCCAGTTGACCGGCGTTTCTCGGATTACGGTACGCAAGGCGATGCAGGCCCTGGAAGAAGAAGGTGTAGTAACACGTGCCCGCGGTTATGGAACGCAAATTAATAATATCTTCGAGTATTCGCTTAAAGAAGCGCGCGGTTTTTCTCAGCAGGTGGTGTTGCGCGGTAAAAAACCGGATACGCTGTGGGTCAACAAGCGCATTGTGCCTTGCCCGGAAGAGGTGGCCCAGCAGTTGGCTGTCGCCGTGGGGAGTGATGTCTTCTTGCTCAAACGCATTCGTTACGTTGACGAAGACGCTGTTTCTATTGAAGAGTCCTGGGTACCCGCACACCTAATTCATGATGTGGATGCCATCGGTGTTTCGCTGTATGACTATTTTCGTAGCCAGCATATTTTCCCACAGCGTACGCGCTCACGCGTTAGCGCCAGAATGCCTGACGCAGAGTTCCAGGCGCACATTCAAATGGATAGCAAAGTGCCGGTACTGGTGATCAAGCAGGTAGCGCTTGACCAGCAGCAACGGCCTATTGAATACAGCATCAGTTACTGTCGTAGCGATCTATACGTCTTTGTGTGCGAGGAGTAGTTCCTCGCGCGACGGGGCGCAATCGCCGCCGCGATGCCCAACTACCCAGGACGCCACCGCGTTACCTAACAGCACTGAGTCGGCCAGCGTCCAGCCAGCCGCCAGCCCAGCCAGCATGCCGCCAGCGTGGCTGTCACCTGCGCCAATGGTATCAACGACCGCCGTTGCAAATGCCGGTACGCAGCCGGATGTCTGTGCGCTGAAATACCATGCGCCGTCTTTATCGTGACGCACGACCACCGGTGCGGTGAAACGTTGCCCCCATTCTGCGCCAAAACCTTCCACATCCTGACTCAATGCAAACCGCTCGGCAGCAATTTCCGCCTCCTGACGATTAAGTGACACCAGCGGACGGCAGGCCATAATTCGTGCCAGTAAAGGCTCAGGAATGTCGCCGATGCGCGGGCCAAAATCGATAAACGGTGTCACCTCTTCCAGACCTTCCAGCCACTGCACCAGCAATTCACCGCACGGGGACGCTAGCTGATAACCCGAAAGATACACCAGGCTATGACGCGGGATATCCAGCTGTGCCAGCCAGGCGGCATTCCACTGATTCTCAACGCCGCTAAAAGACATAAAGGTACGCTCGCCATCCGGCTCCACCAGCGCCAGACACCAGCCGTTATCGCCTTCGGCATTGTCGATCCGGCTGTGCAGTCCCTCTTTTGCCATCCGGTTGCGGATAATGTCGGCCCACACTCCCTGACCCAGCGGTAGAGCATTGCAGGCATCGATACCTAAACGCTTAAGCGTGACGGCGATATTGAGTGCGCAGCCGCCAACGTTAACACCTTGCTGCTTGAGCTCGATGTCACAGCCGCGCCAGGGGAGGGCATACGCATCGGCAATGACATCAATCACCGCCGCACCCACCACCGTTACTGGCCGCTGTGTACGTAACTGCGAGAGAAGTTGTTGCAGATGCGTGTTGCTCATAGCGCCTCCCGCTGCTCACGCAGTCGCATTAACCCACTGGCGTAGCGGGTAAAGTCCAACTGATTAACCGCATCCAACTCCTGCTTCAATGCTGGGTTGATCGCGCTCACGCCGTGTAATGCACCACAAATGGCGGTTGCCATCGCCCCGATGGTGTCGGTATCGCCGCCGAGGTTCGCGCACAGAATGGCGCAGCGGTTTGGATCGGTCTGCGCCAGTTCGACCATGGCGATGGCGCAAGGCACGGACTCAATGGTGCTGGTTCCGGCACCTACAACCTGATACAGCTGCTCGCTGGCGGACTCGACGCCATCGGCGTTACGGACGATTTTTAGCGCCAGTTCAAGGCGTGCACAAAGCGATGCGCTAAAAGTGGTGATTCGTTTTTGCTGCGCATGCAGGGCAATGGCAGGTAGCGCGTCGACAATCTCTGACCATTTTCCTCCGTCGATGGCGCGCGATACCGCCCACGCGACGACAACGGCTCCCGCGATAGCCAGATCCGATTTATGCGTCGGGCTGGAGGCCAATGCCACATCATCGATAAAGGCATCAAGATTGCGAGCGGGCAGCAGGCATCCCAGCGGGGAAACGCGCATTGCCGCGCCATTGGTCACGCCGTTGTTTTCCAGTTCGGCGACCGGTTTACCGTCACGAATGGCTTTTAACGCAATTTTCGAGGTCGGGCCGAGCACGTTTTTATTAAAGGCATCAAACTGCTCGGCCCAGGCCAGAATATTGCGACCAATTACGTCTGGCACAATTTCGCCGTCGCATTCAAGCAGGGCATCTGCCAGACACAGCGCCATGGACGTGTCATCAGTGAACTCCGCTTGGTTAAAATAGCAGGCGGCATTATTTTCCGCAGGGCCGGGCAAAAAACGGTCGATCCAACCGAAGTGTGCTTTTACCCGGGTTCTTGGCCACAGTTCCGACGGCATGCCCATCGCATCCCCTAACGCCTGCCCATAAAGAGCACCGAGAATACGTTCTGCTTTCATTTTACTTCCCCTTGTTTCAACGCTATATCGCGATCGTCCACCTTAATGGCGGTGATTTCTTTGTCTGATTCGCGAAAGAAAATCATGAACAACACGGCAATGATGGCAATCATGACCGCGCCAAATCCCCACATGCCAGCCCAGTTAAAGGTGAGACCATTAACGGGCTCCTGATAAGCAAACATTTTTTCCATCATCACGCCGCCCAGACGGTACCCGAGCAGGCTGCCGAATCCCTGACAGCAGAGGGTGATAAGCCCTTGCGCTGCGGTGCGCATGTGGACCGGCGCTTTTTTATCGACATAGATGTAAGCCGTGACGTAATAGAAGTCGTAACTGACGCCGTGCAGCAGAATGCCGAGAAACAGCAGGGCGTAAGTGAAATATTCTTCCGCACCGCCGTAAACGAAAAATCCGTAGCGGATCGCCGCAGTAATAAGACCAAGCAACAATACCTTTTTAATACCAAAGCGTTTGGTGAAAAACGGTAGCGCCAGCATGAAGAAGATTTCAGAGAACTGGCCCAGCGTCATCCAGCCGGTGGCGTTTTTCATTCCGACTTCTGTCAGATAGCCGTTGGCGAAGATGTAATAGAACGCCAGTGGCATCGCAAACAGGAAAGAGCAAAAGAAGAAGACGAGGAAGTTCTTATCGCGCAGCAGGATCAGCGCATCCAGACCCAGCATAACTTTGAAATCCATTTTGCCGGTACTTTTTGGCGGCGTATCCGGTAAAAAGAAGGCAAAAACACCTAACAATGCGGAGCTTCCGGCAGTGATAAGCAGGGGAATATTGGTGGGTGAGATGTCGTTATAGCCAAGCATTTGCGGTAAGAAACCGCAGGCCAAACCGGAGGCAATCCAGCCAATGGTGCCCATCACGCGGATGCGCGGGAAATCACGTTCAACATCCGGTACGTTGGCAAAAGCAATACTGTTGGTCAGCGCAATCGTCGGCATATAGGTCAACGAATAGGCCAGTAACAGCGGGAAGAATCCGCTGAAGGTGGTTTGCTGGGCGGCGAAGTACATCAGAATAGCGCCGACGAACATCAACACCGCCAGTACTTTTTGCGCGGAGAAAAAGCGATCAGTGATTGAACCGACCAGAATGGGCGACAGGATCGCCGCAATGGCGGTGCAGGCGTAGGACCAGCCTATCTCTCCGGCACTAAAGCCACTTTTACTCAGCCACAGCCACAGTGGTACAAACCAGGCGCCCCAGATAAACCACTCTACAAACATCATGAACGACAGCTTAACTGTAGTTTTCATCTTTAAATCCTTCATGACAGGTAAGGTACGTGCTGATAGTACCATTCAATAATACCTTTAAAATACCTTTGAGATTAAACTTTGACCGTCTTAACATTATTTTTTCCTGAATCGAGCCAGCAGAAGTTGCTGAAAAGTGCGCTAAAGATGGAAAAAAAGCGCAGTCGGTACCAGGCTTAATGCTGCCCGCAAAAAGGCGGGTCAGGACAATCCATATTCCGGTTTTAAACCGGAACTTACGGGAGCATAGCTATGACTGATATTGCGCAGTTGCTTGGCAAAGATGCCGACAGCCTTTTACAGCATCGTTGTATGACCATTCCTTCTGACCAACTTTACCTGCCTGGACATGATTACGTCGATCGCGTAATGGTGGATAACAATCGGCCGCCTGCCGTGCTGCGTAATATGCAGACGCTGTATAACACGGGGCGACTTGCCGGGACAGGGTATCTGTCGATCCTACCGGTGGATCAGGGGGTAGAGCATTCTGCTGGGGCTTCGTTTGCCGCTAACCCGCTGTACTTTGATCCGAAGAATATTGTGGAGTTGGCTATCGAAGCAGGGTGCAACTGCGTGGCATCGACTTACGGTGTGCTGGCTTCTGTCTCCCGCCGCTACGCGCACCGCATCCCGTTCCTCGTTAAAATTAACCACAATGAAACGCTCAGCTATCCGAATACCTTTGACCAGACGCTGTATGCCAGCGTAGAGCAGGCGTTCAATATGGGTGCGGTTGCGGTAGGGGCAACCATATATTTCGGTTCTGAGGAATCTCGCCGCCAGATTGAAGAGATTTCAGCAGCGTTTGAGCGCGCCCATGAGTTGGGTATGGTTACCGTGCTGTGGGCGTATCTGCGTAACTCCGCGTTTAAAAAAGATGGCGTGGATTACCATGTTTCCGCCGATCTTACCGGGCAGGCTAACCATCTGGCTGCCACTATCGGAGCGGATATCGTTAAGCAGAAAATGGCGGAAAATAACGGCGGGTATAAAGCGGTTAATTTTGGCTACACCGACGATCGCGTTTACACCAAGTTGACCAGTGAGAATCCAATTGACCTGGTGCGTTATCAACTGGCGAACTGTTATATGGGGCGCGCCGGATTAATTAACTCTGGCGGGGCGGCCGGCGGCGACACCGACCTGAGCGATGCAGTGCGTACAGCGGTGATTAACAAACGTGCGGGCGGCATGGGGCTGATTCTGGGGCGTAAAGCGTTCAAGAAAACCATGGCCGACGGCGTTAAGTTGATTAACGCCGTACAGGACGTTTATCTGGACAGCAAAGTCACTATTGCCTGATCCCTCGGATTGTCGTCGGGTTAGCGCAACAGTGGACAACCCGGCGGGAGTCTGCAACGTAGCGCAGCGGGCAAGATTTCAATATGAAACTCTTGTCCGCTGAGCGGTTCGCCATCGAGATTAAAGGTAATTTCGTGCGGGGCGCAGATATCAAACCACGACGATGCGCCGTCAATAATATTAGGGTTGTCTTCGGATTGCGTTAATGCCGAAAGCAGCCCTGGCAGTAGTTCCTCGCCGGTAAAAATGCGCAGTTGCAGCAGACCGTCGTTGATTAGCGCCGTTGGGCAAAGCTGTTGCCCACCACCAGCCTGGCGACCGTTACCGATACCAATCACCAGCGCCTTACCCTGCCAGTGAAAATCTTCCCCACGAATGTCACAGATGTCGGGCTTGAGCGTATCCATGCGCATTAATCCGTGAATAAAATACGATACACCGCCCAGTGCGGCCTTGAGTTTTTCCGGCGTTTCGGTGGTGATACGCGTGCCAAATCCGCCAGTCGCCATGTTGATAAAACAGGTTTTATCGTTGACCTGTACCATGTCGATCTCAGTCGCATTTGCGGCAATAGCCAGCTTTAACGCCTTATCAAGGTCGTCGGGTATACCAACGCTGGTGGCAAAGTCATTCGCCGTTCCCAACGGTAAAATACCCAGCGCCGGAATATTGCCGCCCTGCGACTGGATAAGCGCCGTCGAAACTTCGTTTATTGTGCCGTCGCCGCCGCCGGCTATTACCGTTTCAACGCCTAGCTGACGAGCTTCATCAACGTAGCGTTGGGCATCGCCTTTTTCCCAGGTCACGCGAACATGGATTTCCACGCCTTCATCGCGAAGCTTCGCAATGGCATCACGCAGGGGGAGATTATCAGCACTTTTTCCATTGAGGATCAGTAAACTGGCAGGGAACGCTATCATCCGTTTGCCTCACTTTTTTTCGTTTTAACAAGTGTATGCCAGGAAAGCATTTATGGCGTAAGAACTGACTGAAAGCGCAGGCGAAGAGATAAAAAAAGCCGCAGAGCGCGGCTTTTCAGATTGAGCAGACGTTACTGCGGGAACCATTGGTCGCTGATTTTCTGGTACGTGCCGTCAGCTTTGATGGCCGCCAGCGCGCTGTTCAGTTTTTCCAGCAGGGCTTTGTTATCCGGGCGAACCGCGATGCCAAGACCAGTACCGAAGTATTGCGGATCGGTAACTTTGTCAGTGGCTACGCCTAACTGTGGGTTGGTTTTCAGCCATTCGTTAACCACAGCAGTATCACCAAATACACCATCAATACGGCCATTTTTCAGGTCAATAATCGCATTCTGATAGCTGTCGTAGGCCACGGTTTTCACCTCAGGATGTTTATCCTGCAGGTATTTCTGATGCGTGGTGCCGTTTTCCATACCGATGCGCTTACCTTTCAGGTCGGCAAAGGTTTTATAGGTGTCTTTTTTCGCAATCACCAGCGCGGAGTTGGCATAGTAAGGCTGAGTAAATGCAACCTGCTTGCTACGCTCAGGTGTGATATCCATTCCGGAAATTACCGCATCATATTTCTTGAATTTCAGCGCGGGGATCAGGCTGTCGAAAGCGTGATTGGTGAAAGTACATTCTGCTTGCATTTGTTTGCACAGCGCCGTTGCCAGGTCGATGTCAAAACCGACAATTTTATTGCTTGCGTCCAGTGATTCAAATGGCGGATATGTGGCTGATACACCGAAACTAATTTTATCAGCAGCTGAGGCGCCAGCGGCGAAAGTAGCAAGTAATGCGGCCAGTACTAACTTTTTCATGGTGGAACTCCCGTCTGTCAATCTTATGATTATTACCGTGTCTGCGGCGTGGAGTAACAATGCCATTTAATGAATTTATATGCAATAAAAATGATTAAATATTTTTATTGGTGTGAAAAAAGACGGACAATTTAGGTTGTTGTCCGTCTTTATGTTTTTTACTTATGCACATTTGCTGGATGGCGGTGCTAGCACCTTATCCGGCCTACAAAAGGTGCATGAACCGTAGGCCTGATAAGCGTAGCGCCATCAGGCATATGCTTAATTCCGGTGTTCAAACGCCAGCGCTTTACGTTCGATTAAGCGCATCATCAGCGTCAGCAAGCCGTTGACGATCAGGTAAATCACACCCGCGGCACCGAAGACCATAACGTCATAAGTACGACCGTACAGCAGTTGGCTATAACCCATGACTTCCATCAGCGTGATGGTGTAAGCCAGTGAGGTACTTTTAAATACCAGCACCACTTCGTTGGAATACGAGGAGAGGGCGCGTTTAAAGGCATACGGCAACAGAATCGCCAGCGTATCCTTTTTGCTCATCCCTAACGCTCCGCAGGACTGCCACTGACCTTCCGGGATTGCACGAATAGCGCCGTAGAACAGTTGCGTAGTGTAGGCTGCACTGTTTAACGACAGCGCAATTAAGGCGCATAACCAGGGTTCAGAGAGCAGATGCCACAGTACCGGATATTCTTGCAATGCCGGAAACTGTCCAGGTCCGTAGTAGATCAGGAAGATTTGCACCAGCAGCGGTGTACCGGTAAACAGCGTGATATACGCGCGTACCAGCCACACCAGCACCGGCGTTTTCAGCGTCAGGATGACGGTGAAGATTAGCGCCAGCACCAGAGCAACCACGATGGAGGCGACCGTCAGTGTCAGGCTGGTATGCAGCCCTTTCAACAATTCAGGTAAATAATCAAGCATCAGCCTGGTCTCCGCTCAAAACGTGTCGCGCGCAGGTCAATGCGTTTGAGAATGTACTGACTCACCAGCGTAATCACCAGGTAAATAGCGGCCGCCACAATGTACCAGGTAAACGGCTCCTGGGTGCGGGTGGCAATACTCTTGGTTTGCAACATCAGATCGTTCACGCTGATAAGGCTGACCAGCGCGGTATCTTTCAGCAATACCAGCCACTGGTTACCCAGTCCCGGTAAGGCATGACGCCACATCTGCGGCATCACCAGACGAAAGAAGATCGCGGCTTTAGACAAACCCAACGCCTGACCTGATTCCCATTGTCCGAGTGGCACGGCCTTCAGCGCGCCACGCAGCGTTTGCGACGCGTAAGCGGCGTACAATAATGACAGTGCAATGACACCGCACAGGAACGGGCTGACGTCGAAGTTTTCGATCTGCATCTGAACCGGGATTTGTACAAACCCGAGATTGATCGTAAAGCCATCGGCCAGCGTCAGCAGCAATTGTGAGGAACCGAAATAGATAAACAGAACCACCAGGATTTCTGGCAGACCGCGCAGGATGGTGACCAGGGCCGAGCCCGCCCATGCCACCGGGCGCCATTTTACTGACTCCCAGACGGCAAAAAACATGGCGAGTGCAAGGCCAATGATCAGCGCACAAACGGCAAGGCCGACGGTCATCCCGGCGGCGCTTGCTAAAGGAAAAAATTCATTCATCAAATATTACTTCTGGAACCATTTGTTGTAGATGGTCTCGTAAGTCCCATCTTTCTTCACTTTTTCCAGCGCAGCGTTAAA
The DNA here is from genome assembly GCF_030332695.1 of Citrobacter sp. Cpo089. Lineage (NCBI taxonomy): Bacteria > Pseudomonadati > Pseudomonadota > Gammaproteobacteria > Enterobacterales > Enterobacteriaceae > Citrobacter > Citrobacter sp. Cpo089. The sequence continues at coordinate 13,978 of NZ_JAOWHJ010000073.1, forward strand.
TTTCTGCTGCAGCTCGGTATTGCCCTGGCGTACCGCGATGCCCAGACCTGTACCGAAGTAATCTTTATCCGTGACTTTGTCACCAACCGCGGCAAGCTTAGGATTGTCTTTCAGCCACTCGGTTACTACTGCGGTATCACCAAAGACGCCGTCAATACGACCGTTTTGCAGATCGAGTTTGGCATTCTGGTAGCTGTCATACGGCACAGTGGTCACTTCCGGATGTTTATCCATGATGAATTTCTGGTGCGTGGTACCGTTTTGAACGCCGACTTTTTTACCTTTCAGCTGGTCGATGCTGGTGTATTTACCCTGCTGGCCCACAAACAGCGCAGAGTTGTCGTAGTAAGGGGTGGTGAACAGCACCTGTTTTTCACGCTCAGGCGTGATGTCCATACCGGCCATCACCGCGTCAAAACGACGGAATTTCAGGCTCGGAATCAGGCTGTCGAAGGCCTGATTGGTGAAGGTACAAGTAGCGTCAATCTCTTTACACAGCGCGTTTGCCAGATCAACGTCAAAACCTACGATCTTGTTATTCGCATCGATAGATTCAAACGGAGGATAAGACGCTTCGGTGGCGAAACGAATGGTTTGGGCTGCGGTAGCGGAAAGACTAAAACCTGCGATTAGCGCGGCAATCAGAACTTTTTTCATTGTATTGTCCCGAATCTTAGTGAGAAAGATAGTTTTTAAACGCTTCGGTTTGCGGGTTGGCAAAGCAGCTCGCATCCCCAAACTCGACGATGTGACCGTTTTCCATATACACCACACGACTGGCCGTTTTACGTGCAACTTCCACTTCGTGGGTGACGATCACCTGAGTAATATTGGTTTCCGCCAGTTCGCGAATGATGCTGACGATTTGGGCGGTAATTTCCGGGTCAAGCGCGGCGGTCGGTTCATCAAACAGCAGCACCTGCGGCTCCATCATCAACGCGCGGGCAATGGCTACACGCTGTTGCTGGCCACCGGAAAGATGTAATGGGTAACGATCGCTGTAAGGCTTGAGGCGCAGACGTTCCAGCAGTTTCTCGGCGCGCGCCATCGCTTGCTCTTTTGTCAGACCCAGTACGCGGCAGGGCGCTTCAATCAGGTTCTGCACCACCGTGAGATGCGGCCAGAGATTATATTGCTGAAAGACCATGCCCACGTTCTGACGCAGATCCCGAATGGCTTTATCTGACGGGGTCTTCGTGAAGTCGAAACGGTTGCCCGCAATAGAGAGCGTGCCCGAGCGCGGCATCTCAAGCAGGTTGAGTACGCGCAGCAGCGAGCTTTTCCCGGCTCCACTTGGGCCAAGTAACACCAGTGTTTCACCCTGAGGGCAATCCAGCGTGATATCGAACAGCGCCTGATGTGCGCCGTAGAAGCAGTTAATGCCGTTTAATTGAATACTCATTGACACTCGATACTGGCAGTCTGATAGCTATTGAAGCCGCAGATACTACCTTTGACAGAATAGTTATGCAATATTTATGCGTTAAAAGTTAAATGCAAACCGCATTCTTCTCTAAACATAGCACAAAATAGCGAGGTCACCAGTGGGTAAGAATAATTGTCGGCATTCTATGCAGAATGCCAGACAATTTATGGGGGTTATGATTTAAGCGGGTGAATGGGGCGGTTAGCGGTTTTCGACAGACTGGCGCAACGTCCCGGCTGGCGCGTGTACGCTGCCGCCCAGATAGCGTACATCATCAACGACCCAGCACTGACCTTCACGGATCATCAGCACTTCATCACGCCAGCTCTGATCGCCCTGTTTCAGCTCTACGCGCAGCGGAATGTTGCGTGCATCACTATTCGGAATAGTCGATGCGCTGGCGACACTGGCGCTGTCTGGTAACGTAGCGCGACTGGAGAACGGATCGCTGTTAAACAGGTCGCGGTGTGCATTATCGCGGCTGGCGTCGGTCAGCAGTTTAGCCAGATTGTCGCTCAGGTACGGACGAAGGGCGGTAATGTCATTGTTTCGATGCTGAATACGGTAATCATAGAATTGTTGAGCCACGCTGTCTGGCCCACCTTCTATGCATGAACCACTACGTGTGCCGTTATCTTTATAGACCGGCGTCACGGTAGTACAGGCGCTGAGAAGAAGTGCACAGGGAACCAGCAGAGAGAGTTTCGAGTAGCGCATAATGATTTCCTTATTAGCTTTCTACGATTAGTGTTCTACGTTGATAGAATATATCCTTTCAATGATAGTGGATCGGTTCGATAATGCTTTTGAGATCGTGCTCTTAGCGCAAAAAGGAGATTAACCATGCAGTTTTCGACAACCCCTACGCTGGAAGGACAGAGCATCGTGGAATACTGCGGTGTTGTTACCGGTGAAGCCATTTTAGGCGCGAATATCTTCCGCGATTTCTTCGCCGGCATTCGCGATATTGTCGGTGGTCGCTCCGGCGCGTATGAAAAAGAGCTGCGTAAAGCGCGTGAAATTGCTTTTCAGGAGCTGGGCGAACAGGCGAAAGCGCTGGGTGCTGATGCGGTGGTCGGTATCGATATCGATTACGAAACCGTAGGCAAAGACGGTAGCATGCTGATGGTGAGCGTCAGCGGTACCGCGGTGAAAACTCGCCGATGAAACGTCTGTTGTGTCTGCTGGCATTTACGCTGTTGCTGGTGGGATGTGCTGGCGAAAAAGGGATTGTCGACAAAGACGGGTATCAGTTAGATACCCGCCGACAGGCACAGGCTGCTTATCCGCGCATTAAAGTGCTGGTTATCCATTACACGGCCGATGATTTTGACTCTTCTCTGGCTACGCTGACCGATAAAAACGTCAGTTCGCACTATTTGATCCCAGCAGTGCCGCCGCTTTACCATGGTAAGCCGCGTATCTGGCAACTGGTGCCGGAAAAAGATCTGGCCTGGCATGCGGGGATTAGCTTCTGGCGCGGCGCTACGCGTATTAACGATACCTCAATTGGCATTGAGCTGGAAAACCGCGGCTGGCAAAAATCAGCGGGCAGCAAGTATTTTGCGCCGTTTGAGCCCGCGCAGATTCAGGCGTTAGTCCCATTGGCGAAAGATATCATCGCCCGCTACGACATAAAACCGCAAAACGTGGTGGCTCATGCAGACATTGCGCCGCAGCGTAAGGACGATCCCGGTCCGCTGTTTCCGTGGCAAGCACTGGCCGTTCAGGGCATTGGCGCATGGCCGGATGCTCAGCGTGTGGCATTTTATCTCGCTGGACGAGCGCCCCATTCGCCGGTAGAAACCGCGTCATTGCTCGATCTACTGTCACTCTATGGCTATGAGGTAAAACCCGAGATGACGCCGCGTGAACAGCAGCGGGTGATTATGGCGTTCCAGATGCACTTCCGCCCGACGTTGTGGAATGGCGTGGCGGACGCGGAAACGCAGGCGATTGCCGAAGCGTTACTGGAGAAATACGGGCAGGGTTAACGCAGACACCAATGCCTGATGGCGCTTCGCTTATCAGGCCTACGGTTAATTTGGCAGGTATTTGTGGCGCTTGTGCCGCCACCCTGCAATGGCTATCAGCCTAACGCGGCAGCTTACCGTGGTCGCGCAGCCAGGCCGCGGTACGCTCAATCCCTTCATCCAGCGTCACAACGGGCTGATAACCTAACTCTTCCTGAGCGCGGCTGGTATCCAGCGTAAAGTCAAAATTTAGCTTCGAAACGCCGTAATGCGTAAGCTTTGGCTCTTTCGCCGATTTATTGCCTAAGCGCTCCATGCTGCGGGCAATCATGTCCAGCATCGGGTAGGGCACGGAGCGGATACGGCAGTCAATATTCAGCTCGTCGATAAGTTTCTGCACAATACTGCGCAGGGTGCGATGTTCACCGTTGGTTATATTGTACGCACGACCCGACGGCAGCTTATCGCAGGCTTCCTGACTCGCCAGCCACATCGCGTGAACTGCGTTCTCGTAATAGGTCATATCCACCAGCGCACTCCCGCCGTGCGGCAACAGGATACTGCCGTAGTGGTACATCATATGGGCGAGGCGGGGAATAAAGACTTTATCGTGAGGTCCGAACAAGCTTTGCGGGCGCAAGACAGTAAAGCGAGTCTGCGGATTGGCCTGGGCGAGCAGCGCAATCACCTCTTCTCCAGCCGCTTTGCTGCGGGCGAATTCATTGGCGAAGCGATGGGGACGGAAGTCTTCTTTGATATCGCGATGATGGTGATAATCAAAATACAGCGACGGAGAGGAGATATGAATAAAGTTACGTACGCCCCAGGCTACGGCCCACTCGCCCAGACGGCGGGTAGCACGAACGTTGGCCAGATCAAAAGCTTCCTGAGTTCCCCATGGAGAGGTGAAGCTGGAGCAGTGCCACAGCGTGTCAATGCCGGCAAGCATCACTTTTGCCTGCGAAGAAACCAGCTCGGTCAAATCCGCATGCACAAATTCTGCGCCCATTTTCTCCAGCAGCTTGCCCATCGCTTCGTTGCGACCGGTGGCTCTGACGCTGACGCCTTTGCTGCATAAAAACTCAACCGCGTTTCGGCCCAAGCCGCTGGTGGCTCCGGTAACCAGTACCTTCATATCAATCCACTGTGTTTAAAAAACGTCGTGCGCATTCTTCCGTGAATTACGCCTGTATGCAATGGGAAACATGAAAGAATACAGGCTCTTTTTATCATTAGTCTGTGATTTGTTCTGCAAGTTTGGCTATACGCTTCGCCATCCCCCTGAAAATGAACAGGTGGGCGGGGATCATCAACAGCCAGTAGAAGAGGCCAGGCATACCGTGCGGATGCCACCACGCGCGTACATCAATGCGTCGGTGGTCACCTTTATCTTCCAGTGTGAAGCTCAGGCGACCCAGTCCCGGCGCTTTCATCCCAAACAGCAGCGTCAGCTGTTTCTCCGGCTCAACAATGATGACTTTCCAGCTATCAACGGTATCGCCAACTTGCAATAGTGGGTGTTCGGGACGACCTTTTGCCAGCTTATGGCCGACCAGCAGGTCCAACGCAGCGCGCGTCTTCCATAGAATATTGCCAAAGAAATAGCCTTCTTTGCCGCCGAGTCGATTCACAACCTGCCACAGAGCCTTTTTGCTGGCGGAGGTTTCAACGCTAAAGCCAGCTTGTTTAGCAAAATAGCCATATTCTGGACGCCAGCGGGCAAACGCCTGTGCGTCGTAACCCCAATCGCTGGAGTTGACCAGCTTCTCTTCTTCCTTCAACGTGCTGCGCACCGCGTCATCAAAGGCAATCAGTTTTTGTGGGATCAGCGCACGTAATTCAGTGTCATCGGCCAGCAGGTCGTGTTTTAAGCCCTGGATCAGCGCTTTGGCCGTGGTTGGCGGCACTGACGTAATGACGTTCAAAAACCAGACCGAAATCCAGCGGGTAGGGAAGGGGATGGGGATGAGCAGGCGATGTTTACCGCTGACCGCCATAAAATGCTCGAACTGTTCCTGATAGCTCAACACCTGCGGCCCGGCGGCTTCGAGGACGCGGTGATGCTGTGTGGGATGATCCAGCAACGCCACCAGGTAGTACATTAAATTCTCCAGCGCGATAGGTGTGGTACGCGAGCGTACCCAGCGTGGAGGGGTGAGAACCGGCAGGTTGTAAACCATATCGCGCATGACTTCAAAGGCAGCGGAACCCGCTCCCACGATAATGCCCGCGCGCAATTCCGTCATTGGCACGCCTGACTCGCGCAGGGTGTCTGCGGTTATCTGTCGCGCACGCAGATGATCGGATTGTTCATGCCGGGGAGCCTGCAATGAGCTCAGGAAAATAAGCTGTTTAACTGGCGTATTACGCAGAGCATCGCGCACGTTCATCGCCACCTGACGTTCGTGGGCGATAAAATCACCGCCTTCGCCCATACCATGAACCAGATAATAAACCGTATCAACACCCGTCAGCAGCGGGGTGAGGTTTTCTGGCCAATTCAAATCGACCTTGTGGCAACTGACATTGGGCAGTTGCTGCTTTTCCAGCCGTTCAATGCGACGTGCCGCAGCCAACACCTGATGCCCTTGCTGACTGAGCGCCTGTACCAAATGCTGACCAATGTAGCCACTGGCGCCAAGAACCAAAATCCGTTGCGGCACGCCCATCTCCTTATTGGGTTAAAAAAGCGCGCCAGTGGGCGACGACTTCAGCAAGTTGTTCACGCGATACGTCCAGGTGCATCACCAGGCGCACAATTGGGGAGGCGTTAATCAGCACGCCTTGCGCTTTCATATATTCGCCCAGCGCGGCAGCGTGCTCTTCGCCAACGCGAACAAACAGCATATTTGTGTCGTGGCGCATGACGTCCGCCCCTGCTTCGCGCAGCTGCTCCGCCATCCAGGCGGCGTTGTCATGGTCTTCCTGCAAACGCGGCACGTTATTTTTCAGCGCATACAGTCCGGCTGCTGCCAGAATACCGGCCTGACGCATTCCGCCGCCGGTCATTTTGCGCCAGCGAATAGCGCGTTTGATGTACTCGTGGCTGCCGACCAGCAGTGAACCAACGGGGGTGCCGAGGCCTTTGGAGAGGCAAATGGTGAACGAATCACAGTATTGCGTGACATCTTTAAGTTCACAGCCGTAGGCGACGATGGCGTTAAAAATACGTGCGCCGTCGACGTGCAGGGCAAGATTACGCTCGCGGGTGAATTCCCAGGCGTCTTTCAGATACGCGCGCGGCAGCACTTTGCCGTTGTGGGTATTTTCCAGGCTGAGCAAGCGGGTGCGGGCAAAATGGATATCGTCCACTTTGATTTTTGCAGCCACTTTGTCCAGCGGCAGGGAGCCATCCGGTGCGGCGTCGATAGGCTGCGGTTGAATGCTACCGAGCACCGCTGCGCCACCTGCTTCGTAGAGATAGTTATGTGCGCCCTGACCGGCAATGTACTCTTCGCCACGCTGACAATGGCTGAGCAGCGCCACCAGGTTTGCCTGAGTGCCGGTGGGTAGGAAAATAGCGGCTTCTTTACCAGAAAGCTCTGCGGCGTATTGCTGGAGGGCGTTAACGGTAGGGTCGTCTCCATACACGTCATCCCCGACCGGGGCTGCCATCATCTCTTCCAGCATGGCGCGACTCGGCCGGGTGACGGTATCACTGCGTAAATCAATCATGGTGTCTCCTTATTACACTTCATCCTTCAAGCTGTCTCGGCGTTGGCCGCACCCTTAAACCCCAGTCACATAGTATACCTATGTGACTGGGGATTTTCGGGCTAGCCGCCTTGATGCATCATGAATGATTTTGTGTGTGATTTAATAAGGATGTTTTACCTGAGCCAGTTCGTTTTCGCCAGTTCGATCACTTCATCACCGCGTCCGCTGATGATTGCGCGCAGCATATACAGGCTAAAACCTTTGGCCTGTTCGAGTTTGATCTGCGGCGGGATCGCCAGCTCTTCTTTCGCCACGACTACATCGACCAGCACCGGGCCGTCAATCGACATCGCCCTTTGTAGCGCTTCATCAACCTCTGAGGATTTTTCCACGCGAATGCCTGTAATGCCGCAGGCTTCGGCAATCCGCGCGAAGTTGGTGTCGTGCAGTTCGGTGCCGTCGGTCAGATAACCGCCCGCTTTCATCTCCATTGCGACAAATCCCAGCACGCTGTTGTTGAAGACAATAATCTTCACCGGCAGCTTCATCTGGACAACCGACAGAAAGTCTCCCATCAGCATGCTAAAGCCGCCGTCACCGCACATTGCCACAACCTGGCGTCCTGGTTCTGTGGCTTGTGCGCCGAGTGCCTGCGGCATGGCATTCGCCATCGACCCGTGGTTAAACGATCCGAGCAGGCGACGTTTGCCGTTCATTTTCAGATAGCGTGCTGCCCACACCGTTGGCGTGCCAACGTCGCAGGTAAAGATGGCATCGTCAGCGGCAAAGTGGCTGATCTGCTGCGCCAGATATTGTGGGTGAATGGCTTTATCGCTGGGTTTGGCTAAATCATCCAGCCCTTTGCGCGCCTCGCGATAGTGCTCCAGCGCTTTGTCCAGGAACTGCCGCTCGGTTTTTTCCTCCACCAGCGGCAGTAGGGCACGGAGAGTGGATTTAATATCGCCTACCAGCGCCATATCAACTTTACTGTGCGCGCCAATGCTCGCCGGATTGATATCAATCTGAATAATTTTGGCATCGGTGGGGTAGAACGGGCGATAGGGGAACTGGGTGCCAAGCAGGATAAGTGTGTCGGCATTCATCATGGTATGGAAGCCGGATGAAAAGCCAATCAGCCCGGTCATTCCCACGTCATAGGGGTTATCGTACTCAACATGCTCTTTACCACGCAGGGCGTGAACAATCGGTGCTTTGATTTTAGCCGCAAATTCAACCAGTTCTTTATGCGCACCGGCGCAGCCACTACCGCACATCAGGGCGATATTGCTGGAGTAGCGCAGCAGTTGCGCCAGTTTTCTCAGCTCTTCTTCTTGTGGAGTCACCATCGGGAGCGGCGCATGATACCAGTGCGTGGTGGCGCTTTCAGGCGCAGGTTTTAGCGCCACGTCACCGGGTAAAACCACCACGGAGACGCCACGGTTGAGCACCGCCTTACGCATGGCAATTGCCAGCACCTGTGGGATCTGTTCTGGGCTGGAAACCAGCTCGCAATAGTGGCTACATTCGCGGAACAACTCTTGCGGGTGGGTCTCCTGAAAATAACCGCTGCCTATTTCACTGGAGGGAATATGCGCGGCGATTGCCAGCACCGGGACGTGGTTACGGTGACAATCAAACAGCCCGTTGATCAGGTGCAGGTTGCCTGGCCCGCACGAGCCTGCGCAGACGGCCAGTTCGCCCGTCAACTGCGCTTCAGCGCCCGCAGCGAAGGCTGCAACCTCTTCATGACGGGTTGGCATCCAGTCAATTGTTCCCATACGATTCAGACTGTCACTCAGACCATTTAGCGAGTCACCCGTTACACCCCAAATGCGTTTTACGCCAGCCTGTTCGAGTGTTTTAGCAATAAAAGCGGCAACCGTTTGTTTCATGGTTTTCCTTCTCCTCTAATGTGATACCGGTTACAAGTTTAGATGAAGATAATAGTTATGCTTCTCATTTCCCCCTTATTTCCGGCAGGTTTCATTTAACCTGTATTAAGCGTAGTTTGTTTTGGACATGGTGAAACAAGGAATAAATTCAAATGGTTATAAAACTATTAAATTCAGTTAACCGAGTGCTGACTCACGAAGATTTTGGCAAGTTATTGTTACGCTTTGCCGTCGGTGGGCTGATGCTGTTTCATGGGCTGCATAAACTCTTTGCAGGTATTGATGGCATCAGCGGTATGTTGATCGCGAAAGGTTTCCCTGGCTTTATTGCGTATGGCGTTTTGTTGGGAGAGGTCGTGGCACCGTGCCTGATTATTCTTGGCATCCTGACGCGTCCGGCGGCGTTGGGGCTGGCGTTTACGATGGTTGTGGCATGGCTGATGGTCGGGATGGGCGAAACCTGGACACTGGATAAAACCGGTGCATGGGCGATTGAAAGTCTGGTTTATTTCTTCATCGGCGCGCTGGCCGTGGCGTTTTTGGGGGCGGGGCGTTACTCCGTTGCCGGGAATTCTGCCTGGCGATAGTTACCATCTGAGAGACTATACCGAGGCGGGAAAGCGTAGCATTGCTCCGCCTCGTCGTTCAATCTGTCGCTAATCTATGTCGTCACTGTTCCATAGTTTGTGCCGACGTCTCAGCGCTCGCTGCGTCAATGCCCTTGCCATCGCGGTGCCTATTTCAGCGCTGACCACTAATCCCTGAATAAACGGACGATCGTGCATCAACCACGGCAGCCCGCCAAAAGCGATGCGATTGCGGGCGTTTTCCGGCGCTTGCAGCGTGTAATCTTCGCCGACATCCGGGATCTCATCGCCACAGGCCAGCAGTTGATCGCGTAGCGTTGGGAACGGGATATCTTTGCTCTGCAATGCCCGTTGTCCTCGGGCGTCAATAAACACATCAAATTCGCTGCGCTGACCGTGGTGGGAAATTACCGTCATTTCCTGTTCATTCATACGCTCATAATCTGTGCCAAGCGCGAGGATCTCAATCAGCCCGGCTTCGTGCAGCGCCAGTATTCGGCGAACTGACTCTGACGGGATTGCCGCATAGTTATCAATAAATACCCGCGCCAGTCCGCACCTGAAACGTTTTTCGTCGCGGGTATCAAGATGAGGGACTATCTCCTCGATAACCTCGTGCAGGCGCAGCAAGGTATAGCGCCAGGCGACGGTATGTTGTTTTTGCTTGTTGCGCTCAACTTCTACCAGGTTACGTCTCGCCCAGTCAAAAGGGTCATGTCTGAGCCTGTCGGCGAAATAGACTTCGGGGAACGTGTCGGCGTTAAGCGTCGCAAGCGCCACCTGTTGGCACCAGCCTGGCGCTGCGTCTTGCAGTTGTTGCGCCATAAGCTGAAAGATGCGGTCCAGTAATCCGTTTTGGCCATGGGCAATGGCATCTTCAATCGCTTCTGGCGTCGCGATATTCAGCGATTCATACGGAAGGGGGCAGTAAAAATCCGCTTCAGGCAGTACCCCGCTGCGCGACATCAGGGTCAGTTTCAGGTTTTGACTGTCGGATTTAGGTGTGAATTGCAGTGAATGGTCGGTATTGGTAGTGAAGGTGCCATGCTGACTGGCCACAGCCATCGCGGCGTCGATAGCACTTAACGAGGTGCCCAGAATCCCTACCCGGCAAGCACCAATCTGCGCGTCCATCAGACCGGTCCACGGACTGGGGAAAAATTTGCGTGCCTGAGCATCCGTTTCAGGCCACAGATGACCAGTGGCGATAGCGGCGAAATCCACCTCAACGGGCTGTGAAGCGTGGTTGATCCACAAAGAAACCCCATTCGGGGTCGCTTGCAGGTCGGTGACTTTGCTTGCTTCATGTACGCGAATCGTGAAGCCGGCTTGTTGCGCTTTATCGACAATGGCTAAGAAACGATCGCGATAATAGCCGCCGAGGATCACGCGGGGTAAAAATTTCCGCTCATGCAAAGAGGTGCGTTCAATCTGAAACTGGGCCAGATAGTCATCACTTTGATTTTGTAGCCACGTCAGATAGTTGATATAAATCGGTGGGATCTCAATGCTGGCTATATTTGCCAGCATGTGGTCTGCGTTGTTGTCGCTATTGTAAGGCATGCCAACGCCCGCCTCTTCAGCTTGCTCGTAAAGCTCTATTTCCAGCGGTTCACCGCGCTCAACCAGGGCATGAAACGTATAAATCCCGGTGGGACCGACGCCGACAATAGCCACTTTTTTCATGGGGATCCTTGTAGAAAGTTCGACGTGCTAGTCGGGGATTATGTTTAATCTGCGCAGGGTAAGTGTGGTCGATAATTTGCGGGGAGAGTGAAAACATCAGAATTTTGCAACGCCTGACAGCATAAAAAAGGCCACCCGGTACAGCCAGGCAGCCTTTTGCACATCAGATACCGGCCAATTACGCCAGCACTAAATCACCCTGCGGATGACAGGAACAAGCCAGCACATAACCTTCAGCGATTTCTGCGTCGGTCAGCGTCATGGTGCTGCTGACCGTGTAGTTACCGTCAACCACTTTGGTTTTGCAGCAGCCGCAAACGCCTGCACGGCATGCGGCGACAACCGGAACCTTGTTGCTTTCCAGCGCATCCAGCAGCGTACTGCCCACCGGCGCGTAGAACTCTTTCGCCGGCTGTAGCTTGGTAAACTTCAGACCGCTGGTGGCGGCTTCGGCAACAGGTGTGAAGAACTGCTCTTTAAAGAAGCGCGTCACGCCCAGCGCTTTGACTTCTTTCTCGACCAGATCCATATACGGTGCCGGGCCACAGGTCATCACGGTACGTGAGGTCAGATCCGGTACGCTTTTCAGCAGTTCAGTCGTCAGTCGGCCGGAAACAAAACCTTCTGTGGCATTGTTTTCAGCAACTAATGTCACCGGATATTCGCGCCACTCGTCGGCAAAAATGACATCTTGCGGCGAGCGAACGTTAAAGATTACCTGTACATCCGCTTGCGGGCGGTACTTTGCCAACCAGCGACGCATTGACATGATTGGCGTGACACCACAGCCGGCGGCCAGCATCAGGAACTTGTCTTCCGCTTTATCTTCACAGGTGAACTCACCCATTGCATCCGACAGCCAGATATAGTCGCCGCGCTTCACGTCGCGGGTTAGCCACTGTGAACCTGCGCCATCGTCAATCCGGCGGATGGTCAACGTGATGTACTCGCTAACGCCCGGCGTTGAAGAAATGGTGTAAGCACGCAGCGTATCCGCTGAATTACGTACGCTGACCAGTGCATACTGCCCGGCGCGGTAAGGATAATAATCGTGGCACAGCAACGAAATTGTCCATACATCCGGCGTTTCCTGATGGATGTGGTGAACCTGCATCCGCCATGGGCACTGATGAGTTGGCATTGTCATTCTTTACTCCTTACGCGCTCAGCAGTTGCTTCATGTCTTCTTCAACGGTGGTCACGGAACGCAGACCAAATTTCTCGTTTAGAACTGCCAGCAGATCCGGTGTGAAGAAACCAGGCGCAGTCGGGCCAGTGACGATGTTTTTCACGCCCAGAGACAGCAGGGTCAGCAGAATAACAATCGCTTTCTGTTCGAACCAGGAGAGCACCAGAGACAGCGGCAGATCGTTCACGCCACAGCCCAGTTTCTCAGCCAGGGTTACTGCCAGGATGATGGCAGAGTAAGCATCGTTACACTGACCAGCATCCACCAGACGCGGCAGACCTTCGATATCGCCGAACTCCAGTTTGTTGAAGCGGTATTTACCGCAAGCAAGGGTCAGGATCAGGCAGTCATCCGGCACGCTGGTGGCGAAGTCGGTGAAGTAGTTACGTTCACCACGTGCACCGTCACAACCGCCAACCAGGAAGATGTGACGCAGTTTTTCGCGGCTCACCAGGTCGATCAGGGTATCAGCAGCGCCCAGCAGGGTCTGACGACCGAAACCTACGGTGATCAGGTGCGGGATTTCGCTGTACGGGAAGCCAGCCATCTGCTGTGCCTGAGCGATAACCGGACCGAAGTTGTCGCCTTCGAGGTGGCTGACACCCGGCCAACCGACGATGCTACGGGTCCAGATACGGTCGTCGTACGCGCCAACGGTCGGGTCGATGATGCAGTTAGAGGTCATGACGATCGGACCTGGGAAGCGGGCAAACTCTACCTGCTGGTTCTGCCAACCGCTGCCGTAGTTACCGATCAGGTGCTTGAACTTACGCAGTTCCGGGTAGCCGTGTGCCGGCAGCATTTCACCGTGGGTATAAACGTTAACACCAGTACCTTCGGTCTGCTCCAGCAGGTTGTACAGATCTTTCAGGTCGTGACCGGAGATCAGGATGCACTTACCTTCGGTCGCTTTTACGTTGACCTGAGTCGGGGTTGGGTGACCGTATTTGGTGGTTTCACCGGCGTCCAGAATGCTCATCACTTTGAAGTTCATCTGGCCGATTTCCATTGAACACTCCAGCAGAGCGTTCATATCGGCAGGCCAGGTACCCAGCCATGCCATGATTTTGTGGTACTGAGCGTAGATTTCGTTGTCGTACTGACCGAGAACGTGTGCGTGCTCCATGTAAGCTGCCGCACCTTTCAGGCCGTACAGACACAGCAGACGCAGGCCGAGAATGTTCTCGCCGATGGCTGCTTTGTCTTTGTTCGGGGTAAATTCAGCGGCCTGACGTTGCAGGTCACCCAGATCGTCGCTGACCAGTTGCAGATCGGCCATCGGGTTGGTGACCGCTGCGTTCGCGTCGATGTTCAGGCATTGCGCTTTCAGGGCGTCGCGCATGGCGATAGCTTCACGGGCATAGCCAACAATACGCGGGGAATCGAAGTTAACGTTAGTCAGCGTGGAGAAGAACGCACGCGGCGCAAAGTTATCAACCTCATGGTCGATGATGCCGTATTCACGTGCTTTAACAGCCCATGCAGACAGACCTTGTAGGGAAGCAATCAGCAGATCCTGCAAATCGGAGGTTTCAGCCGTTTTACCGCACATACCCTGCGCGTAAGAGCAGCCGTTTCCTGCCGGAGTACGGATGGTTTGTTCACATTGCACACAAAACATGGTCACACCTTTTAAAGTTATATTTAATATACATGTTTAAGGTTATGCCTGAGCGCGAAGGGATAAAAGGGATTTCTGCTACTACTTGCAGGGAGATTGATTTAGCGCAATTTTGGCGGTAGCTGACTACCGCCAGAGAGGTATTTGTCCCGGCGTCAGGCGGAGAAAAACGCCATCAGCAGAGGCACTAACAGACTCAGAATAAAGCCGTGGACGATGGCTGCCGGGACCATTTCCAGACCGCCGCTGCGTTGTAAAACGGGCAGGGTGAAATCCATTGATGTTGCGCCGCATAATCCCAGCGCGGTAGAGCGGCTGCGGCCCACCATTCCTGGAATCAACATAATGGCGATTAGCTCACGGGCCAGGTCGTTAAAGAAGGCGGCACTACCAATTACGGGCCCGAATGATTCGGTTAACAGAATACCGGATAGGGAATACCAGCCAAAACCTGATGCCATCGCCAGCGCGGTTTTCAGCGGTAGACCGAGGATCAAGGCATTGATAACCCCCGCCAGCATCGAACTGGCGACGACGACGACGGCCACGATCATCCCCCGACGGTTCAGCACAATTTGCTTTAAGGTCATGCCGCTGTTGCGTAGTTGAATCCCCACCAGGAACAGTAAAAAGATTAACGTATATTCGCTGGCTTCGGTGGCATGCTGCAGAATGGGAAGCCCAGTGAGGCCGAGCAGGAAACCGACGACGACGACGCCGCAAAGCTGAAGCGACTCAAGCGCCATTGCAATTCGCGAGGGGAGCTTTTCTTGCTTGTGGTTGTGTCTCCAGGGCAGCGAACGCTCCAGCCAGAACAGCGCCGCAATATTACATAGCATAATGACTGTCACGCTGACCGCAGAATAATGAAGAATGGCTAACAGGTTGCTGGCGAGATTATCCAGAAACGCCAGGCTAATACCCATAAAAAAGAGAATAAGGTAGACGATCCAGCTTAACAGGCGATTGATAAGTTGTAATGCAGTCCTGTGCCGGAGCGGAATAAGGTAGCCCACAATAAGGGGAACCAGAATGATTAACAGCCCTGAAAACATGAAAATCAGATCCTTGCTGAGAAGTAAGACGAAATGCGTCACTATAACCTAAATAATTCAAGTTGCAGGAAGGCGGCAAGGGAGTGAATCCCCGGGAGCGTACATAAGTACGTGACTGGGGGGAGCGAGCGCAGTCAACACATCTGCAACTTGAAGTATAACGGGTATACACACTACTCAATGCAAAGAGGGGAGTAAAGTTGCAAATAAAAGGAAATATAGCGTGGAGAAAAAAGACCTGACAATAGTCAGGTCTTTTTGTTAGCGATTAATCGCGTTTTTCCAGCAGAGTGCGGTAAATAAGACCGCCGAGTACCCCACCGATGATCGGCATAACCCAGAAGAACCACAATTGTTGCAGTGCCCAACCGCCCTGGAAGATGGCGACTGCGGTACTACGTGCCGGGTTTACAGAAGTGTTGGTGACCGGAATACTGATCAAGTGAATCAGTGTTAACGCCAGACCAATTGCGATAGGTGCAAAACCTGCCGGAGCATGTTTATCGGTCGCGCCGTGGATCACTAATAAGAAACCTGCGGTCAGAATAATTTCAATGACGACGGCAGAAAGCATGGAATAACCGCCTGGTGAATGTTCACCAAAGCCGTTCGAAGCAAAACCACTGGCCGTTGCATCAAAACCTGCTTTACCGCTGGCAATAAGATACAGTGCCGCAGCTGCAACAATACCGCCCACAACCTGAGCAATAACGTAACCAATAACGTCTTTTGCCGGGAAGCGACCGCCAGCCCATAAACCGAAGGTTACCGCTGGGTTAAAGTGTCCACCGGAAATATGTCCTACGGCGAAAGCCATAGTCAGTACCGTCAGACCAAACGCCAGGGCCACACCGGCAAATCCAATACCCAACTCCGGGAATGCTGCGGCCAGTATTGCGCTACCGCACCCGCCAAAGACGAGCCAAAACGTACCGAAGAATTCAGCTGCTAATTTCCTGAACATAACCACCTCAATTAAAAGTTCCGGGTTCGAGTTCCTTGCCCGGTAATTCATCGCTAAAAAGGGACGATGATGAAAGAGCGGGTATTTTAGAAAAAAACATCATCCCTTCGCCAGTTAAATTGATGAAAAAATTTGATTTAAGGCAATATGTTGTTATTCCTTTATGAATATTGGATGAATGAAGCATAGTTCAATTAGGAAAAGGTGATGATTGAGTTCTGAAATAATATTCCGAGGAAAACATAAGAAGAATATTCTTATATTTTTCAATTTCTGCTACTAACCTCCTGATCATACCGGGTGTCCTGAGCGCCCGCTTGCCGTTATACTCCTGATAACTTGAAGGAAAAAGTTAGCATTTCCGGAGGCTATATGATTCTCGAACGCGTTGAGATTGTTGGATTTCGTGGTATTAACCGTCTGTCGTTGATGCTGGAGCAGAGCAACGTGCTGATTGGGGAGAACGCGTGGGGTAAATCCAGTCTGCTGGATGCCTTGACTCTGCTGCTGTCGCCGGAGTCAGACCTGTATCATTTTGTCCGCGAGGATTTCTGGTTCCCGCCGGGTGATATACAGGGCCGGGAACACCACCTGCACATTATCCTGACGTTTCGTGAATCCCAACCAGGTCGTCACCGGGTGCGTCGCTATCGTCCTCTGGAAGCCAGCTGGACGCCGTGCCAGGATGGCTATCACCGCATTTTTTATCGCCTGGAAGGCGAGTGTGCGGATGACGGTAGCGTTCTGACCTTGCGCAGTTTTCTTGACGGCGACGGCCATCCATTACCTCTCGATGACATTAACGATCAGGCGCGACACCTCGTGCGCCTGATGCCAGTACTGCGTCTGCGTGACGCGCGATTTATGCGACGGATCCGCAACGGTACGGTGCCAGATTCGGCGGATGTCGAAGTCACCGCCCGCCAACTGGATTTTCTGGCGCGTGAGCTGGCTACCCGGCCGCAAAACCTGACAGACGGGCAGATCCGTCAGGGTTTATCGGCCATGGTACAGCTGTTGGAGCACTATTTTTCCGAGCAGGGGGCTGGCCAGTCCCGCTACCGTCTGATGCGCCGTCGCTCCAATAACGAACAACGGAGCTGGCGCTATCTGGACATTATTAACCGCATGATTGATAAACCCGGCGGACGTACGCACCGGGTTATTCTGTTGGGCCTGTTTTCGACCTTGTTGCAGGCCAAAGGCACGCTAAGGCTGGATAAAGACGCCCGACCTTTATTGCTGGTGGAAGATCCAGAAACGCGTTTACATCCCATCATGCTGTCGGTGGCCTGGCACTTGTTGAATTTACTGCCTCTGCAGCGAGTGGCGACCACCAACTCCGGTGAGCTGCTGTCCCTTACGCCTGTTGAACATGTTGTTCGTCTGGTACGTGAATCATCCCGCGTCGCTGCCTGGCGGCTGGGGCCGGGTGGGATCAGTGCAGAAGATGGTCGGCGAATCGCATTTCATATTCGTTTTAATCGTGCGTCATCGTTGTTTGCCCGCTGCTGGTTGCTGGTAGAAGGTGAAACGGAAACCTGGGTGATTAACGAACTGGCCCGCCAGTGCGGACACCACTTTGATGCGGAAGGGATTAAAGTCATTGAATTTGCCCAGTCAGGTCTTAAGCCGCTGGTTAAATTCGCCCGCCGGATGGGAATAGAGTGGCATGTGCTGGTCGATGGAGATGAAGCCGGGAAAAAGTACGCGGCCACGGTACGTAGCTTATTGAATGACGACAGAGAGGAAGAGCGCGAGCATTTGACCATGCTCCCCGCGCTGGATATGGAACACTTTATGTATCGCCAGGGGTTTGCTGACGTCTTTCACCGGGTGGCGCAAATTCCGGAGAACGTGCCTATGAATATGCGCAAAATAATCTCCAAGGCGATTCATCGGTCGTCAAAACCGGATCTGGCGATCGAGGTGGCGATGGAAGCCGGGCGGCGGGGCGTTGATGCGGTGCCAACGCTGCTGCGAAAAATGTTTTCCCGCGTGCTGTGGCTGGCACGCGGCAGAGCGGATTAGTGGCGAAACATCGACGACAGCTGCGAATGGATGCTGTCCAGTAGCTGATAGCGGCGGCGGTATTCTGCGCGTTTTTTGCTCGCAATATCCGCCTCGCTTTTTCGCGCCAGCGTGCGCGGAATATGATAGTACCCGTTGCTGTCGCACTCACCGCCAACTGACTCCCAAAAAGTGTTGTAGTCGGAAAGGATTACCTTGTTTTTATCGTCGTAGCGCGGGCTGCGAAAAATATGCTGTTCATTGCTTACAGCCAGAATTTGTTCGATATTTAATTGTTCCGCAAAACAGCAAATGGCTTCCATCACAATACGTTTTGGGAAAATCCCATGGCATGATTTGGTCGCTTTTTGAATTTCTTCATGTGGCAGTAATCGGCTGCCTCCCTGTAACCCGCCAATAAACAGTGTACTGCTCCCTTCATAATTGCACAGCGTAAACGTCATTTCCGCTAAAGTCTCGCCAGTGCAATTGCGTACCAGAATGGTGCTTTCACCTTCTTTATCCAGTATGATGAATGAAGTCATTATTACGCTAAATACTTCGCTATTTTTTCCCTCAATTTGCGCTAGTTGTAATCCATCTTCACTTAAATAATTCTTAAATTCAGTGGCTGAAAAAAAGCTACGGATAGCATTGTAATGATAACGCACGGCATCCAGTTTCGTTTTGTGGTCAAGATTTTTCGCGAGATAGGCGCGATGCAAACGAACCGGCAATCGTGGCTGGCGTGCAAGTATGCTATCAAGGTCAGGCCATTGCGCCAACTCGGTCATCCATTCACGCGTTAATCGCGGCATAAGCGCTGAGCGCAACAAAAACTTACGACGAAAGCTACGCTGATGCCAAAATTGTCCGGGGCGCCAATGTCCGGTCATCAGGCTACAAAAGAGGCTAAAACTTGTAACTGGTTTTGAAGAATGAAAAGTGCTTTCAGTTAGCTGGCTCATAATATAAATCCGATTGATACCCTTGTACTAATTTCAGCACAGCGGATCTTAACCATTCATCAATAACTCTGTTATTCTTGCGCTTTTCAACGGCGATTTATTTAACGTTGATGTTTAGCACTCCACTCTGGTGGACGTATTGGGGGAATTGGGACATTTATGAAGCTCAAGGGAAAAATCAAAAAACGCTATTTTCTGTTCGCCATCATCCTTATTGTGGCGGTAATTGCACTTTGGCGAACGCTTAATGCGCCTTTACCTCAGTATCAAACATTAATTGTTCGTCCTGGCGATCTGCAGCAAAGCGTGTTGGCTACCGGTAAGCTGGATGCGCTGCGTAAAGTTGACGTCGGGGCGCAGGTCAGCGGGCAGTTAAAAACGCTGTCGGTTGCGATTGGCGATAAAGTAAAAAAGGATCAGTTGCTCGGCGTTATCGATCCTGAACAGGCGCAAAACCAAATTAAAGAGGTTGAAGCAACGCTGATGGAATTGCGCGCCCAGCGTTTACAAGCCGAAGCTGAGTGGAAGCTGGCGCGGGTTACTCTTTCCCGCCAACAACAGCTGGCGAAAACCCAGGCTGTTTCACAGCAGGATCTCGACACGGCGGCCACCGAAATGGCGGTCAAACAGGCGCAAATTGGCACAATTGACGCGCAAATTAAACGTAATCAGGCCTCACTCGATACGGCAAAAACCAACCTTGATTACACCCGCATCGTTGCGCCAATGGCTGGCGAAGTAACGCAAATTACTACGCTGCAAGGGCAAACCGTTATTGCCGCCCAGCAGGCCCCTAATATTCTGACGCTGGCGGATATGAGCACCATGCTGGTAAAAGCGCAGGTTTCTGAGGCTGATGTAATTCACCTGCATCCAGGGCAAAAGGCCTGGTTTACCGTGCTGGGCGATCCGCAAACACGCTATGAAGGTAAACTCAAAGATGTTCTTCCGACGCCAGAGAAAGTGAATGATGCGATTTTCTACTATGCCCGCTTCGAAGTTCCAAACCCGAAAGGGATCCTGCGTCTGGATATGACCGCGCAGGTCCATATCCAGCTCACGGATGTCAAAAATGTCCTGACCATCCCGCTGTCGGCGCTGGGCGATCCTATTGGCAATAATCGTTATAACGTCAGGCTGCTGCGTAACGGCGAAACCCGCGAACGTGAAGTGGTTATCGGCGCGCGTAATGACACCGATGTGGAGATCGTGAAAGGGCTGGAAGAGGGGGATGAAGTCATTACCGGTGAGGGCAACGCTGGAGCTGCAAAATGACAGCATTGCTTGAGCTGAGCCATATCCGCCGCAGCTATCCGTCAGGTGAAGGCCAGGTTGAGGTGTTGAAGGACGTATCCTTGAGCATTCAGGCCGGGGAAATGGTGGCGATTGTCGGGGCGTCGGGTTCGGGTAAATCGACGCTGATGAACATTCTCGGCTGTCTGGATAAGCCAACCAGCGGTACGTATCGCGTTGCCGGACGCGATGTCTCTACGCTGGATAGCGATGCGTTAGCGCAACTCCGTCGTGAGCATTTTGGTTTTATCTTCCAGCGCTATCACCTGCTGTCGCATTTAACCGCCGCACAAAACGTTGAGGTACCCGCGGTCTACGCTGGCACTGAACGTAAGCAGCGCCTGGCGCGTGCGCAGGAATTACTCCAGCGGCTGGGGTTGGGTGACCGGGTTGACTATCAACCTTCCCAGCTTTCCGGTGGTCAGCAGCAGCGGGTCAGTATCGCGCGTGCGCTGATGAACGGGGGGCAGGTTATTCTTGCCGACGAACCCACCGGTGCACTGGATAGCCATTCCGGCGAAGAGGTGATGGCGATTTTGCATCAGCTGCGCGATCGCGGGCATACGGTAATTATCGTTACTCACGACAGCCAGGTCGCCGCGCAGGCCGAACGGGTCATTGAAATTCGTGACGGCGAGATTGTGCGCAATCCACCGCCACAGAAACCCTCTGGCGGACGCGATATCGCGGAGCCAACGGTGAAAACGGCATCCGGCTGGAGCCAATTTGTCAGCGGTTTTCGTGAAGCGCTTACCATGGCCTGGCTGGCAATGGCCGCGAATAAAATGCGAACGCTACTGACCATGCTTGGGATCATCATCGGTATTGCTTCGGTGGTGTCGATCGTGGTGGTAGGCGATGCGGCTAAACAACTGGTACTGGCAGATATTCGCGCTATTGGTACTAACACCATTGATATCTATCCTGGCAAAGACTTCGGCGACGACGATCCGCAATATCAACAGGCGTTGAGGTATGACGATTTGACGGCGCTACAGAAGCAGCCCTGGGTCAGTTCAGTAACGCCTGCAGTGTCGAAGAACCTGCGGTTACGCTATGGCAACATCGATGTTGCTGCCAGTGCTAATGGCGTTAGCGGCGACTATTTCAACGTCTACGGCATGACATTTAGCGAAGGGACCACCTTTAACGCCGAGCAACTGGCGGGGCGTGCTCAGGTGGTGGTGCTCGACAGCAATACCCGTCGTCAGTTGTTCCCCAACAAAGCGAAAGTTGTTGGCGAGGTCGTGCTGGTGGGGAATATGCCTGCCACGGTGATTGGTGTTGCAGAAGAGAAACAGTCGATGTTTGGCAGTAGCAAGATCCTGCGTGTCTGGCTGCCTTACAGCACTATGTCCGGGCGCATAATGGGACAGTCGTGGCTGAACTCGATCACCGTGCGGGTGAAGGATGGTTTTGACAGTGCCCAGGCCGAACAGCAACTGACCCGACTGTTGACGTTGCGCCACGGTAAGAAGGATTTCTTCACCTGGAATATGGACGGTATCTTGAAAACCGCCGAAAAGACCACACGTACATTACAACTCTTCCTGACGCTGGTGGCGGTGATTTCGCTGGTGGTCGGTGGGATTGGCGTGATGAATATTATGCTGGTTTCGGTAACCGAACGAACGCGTGAGATTGGCATTCGTATGGCGGTTGGCGCTCGCGCCAGTGACGTGCTGCAACAGTTCTTAATTGAAGCAGTGTTGGTGTGTCTGGTTGGCGGCGCGTTGGGCATTAGCCTGTCGATGCTGATCGCCTTTACGCTACAGCTATTTCTGCCGGGCTGGGAAATTGGATTTTCACCCGTCGCGCTGTTGACGGCTTTCCTGTGTTCGACTGCAACCGGGGTGTTGTTTGGCTGGCTACCGGCGCGGAATGCGGCACGTCTGGATCCGGTAGATGCTCTGGCGCGGGAATAATGCCACAGAGATAAAAATGCCAGCCGCAAGGGCTGGCATTTTGACTGCGGGATGTACACAATGAGACAGAAGAGCTATGCGACAGCTTCTGCTTCAATGACAGGCACGATGACACTGGCATGATTGCCTTTTGGCCCCTGGTGGACATCAAACTGGACAGACTGTCCGGCTTTTAGCGTTCTGTAACCATCCATCTGAATGGTGGAGTAATGGGCGAAAATATCTTCGCCGCCGCCTTCGGGGCAAATGAAACCAAACCCTTTGGCGTTGTTGAACCACTTAACAGTACCCGTTTCCATACTTCGACATCCTTCGTAAATCTTATATAAGTAAGATGGAATGAACCGGTGGCGGAGTGGGGGCTGTTCAAAACCTCGCCAACTCTCGAAACTACAATTTAGAGAAATCAGGCGGGGCGTCAAGCGCCATACAGACGGAATAGGGTAAAAATGCATCAAAATTTGAAGCAGTTAACGCTATTGTCGGTTATGTGACAGATGTCGCGGATGGCACTAATAGATGATAGTTATCTAATACTTGAGGTAGATTGATTGTGCGCATAGGCTGCTTGTCAGCGGCAAGATTTTCTGCCGGAAACCGTAACTGAAGATGACGACTGACAATGGGTAAGACGAACGACTGGCTGGATTTCGATCTGCTGGCGGAAGACAAATTGCGCGACGCGCTAAAACCGCCATCTATGTATAAAGTGATATTAGTCAATGATGATTACACTCCGATGGAGTTTGTTATTGACGTGTTACAAAAATTCTTTTCTTATGATGTAGAACGTGCAACGCAACTGATGCTTGCAGTTCACTATCAAGGCAAAGCTATCTGCGGTGTGTTCACTGCCGAAGTGGCTGAAACCAAAGTAGCGATGGTGAACAAATATGCGAGGGAGAACGAGCATCCGTTGCTGTGTACGCTGGAAAAAGCCTGAATGCAGGCATAAACATTGGGGGAGGTGCCTATGCTCAATCAAGAACTGGAACTCAGTTTAAACATGGCTTTCGCCAGAGCGCGCGAGCACCGACATGAGTTTATGACCGTCGAGCACTTGTTACTGGCGTTGCTCAGTAACCCATCGGCCCGCGAAGCGCTGGAAGCGTGTTCTGTGGATCTGGTGGCGCTCCGTCAGGAACTCGAAGCCTTCATTGAACAGACCACACCTGTATTGCCTGCCAGTGAGGAAGAGCGCGACACGCAGCCAACGTTGAGTTTTCAGCGTGTACTGCAACGCGCGGTCTTTCATGTTCAGTCCTCCGGGCGCAATGAAGTTACCGGCGCAAATGTGCTGGTCGCTATCTTCAGCGAGCAGGAATCTCAGGCGGCTTATCTGCTGCGTAAGCATGAAGTAAGTCGTCTTGATGTGGTGAATTTTATTTCTCATGGCACGCGCAAAGACGAACCCAGCCAGTCTTCTGACTCTGGGAATCAGCCAAATAACGAAGAGCAAGCTGGCGGGGAGGACCGTATGGAAAACTTCACGACTAACCTTAACCAGCTTGCCCGAGTGGGCGGAATTGATCCGCTCATTGGCCGGGACAAAGAGCTGGAGCGCGCCATTCAGGTACTGTGCCGTCGCAGAAAAAACAACCCGCTGCTGGTGGGAGAGTCTGGTGTCGGTAAAACCGCCATTGCCGAAGGTCTCGCCTGGCGTATCGTCCAGGGTGATGTGCCTGAAATTATGGCTGATTGTACTCTTTACTCCCTGGATATCGGCTCGCTGCTGGCAGGCACCAAATATCGCGGTGATTTTGAAAAACGCTTTAAGGCGCTGTTGAAACAGCTGGAACAGGATACTAACAGCATTCTGTTTATCGATGAGATCCACACCATTATCGGTGCGGGTGCGGCATCGGGCGGCCAGGTGGATGCGGCTAACCTTATCAAGCCGTTGCTCTCCAGCGGGAAGATTCGTGTGATAGGGTCCACAACCTATCAGGAATTCAGCAATATCTTTGAAAAAGATCGTGCGTTAGCGCGTCGTTTCCAGAAAATCGATGTCACTGAGCCATCGGTAGAAGAGACCGTGCAGATCATCAACGGTCTGAAGCCGAAATACGAAGCGCACCATGACGTCCGCTATACCGCCAAAGCGGTGCGTGCAGCGGTCGAACTGGCGGTGAAATACATTAACGATCGTCATCTGCCGGATAAAGCGATTGACGTGATTGATGAGGCGGGCGCGCGTGCGCGTCTGATGCCGGTCAGCAAGCGCAAGAAAACCGTCAACGTGGCGGATATCGAGTCCGTTGTGGCCCGCATTGCGCGGATCCCGGAGAAGAGCGTTTCGCAGAGCGATCGCGACACGCTGAAAAACCTGGGCAACCGTCTGAAAATGCTGGTATTCGGACAGGATAAAGCCATTGAGGCGCTGACTGAAGCGATCAAAATGAGCCGTGCCGGTCTGGGACACGAGCATAAACCGGTCGGTTCGTTCCTGTTTGCCGGACCAACTGGCGTCGGTAAGACCGAAGTCACGGTGCAGTTGTCCAAAGCACTCGGCATTGAACTGCTGCGTTTTGATATGTCCGAATATATGGAACGCCACACCGTCAGCCGCCTGATTGGTGCGCCTCCGGGGTATGTCGGTTTCGACCAGGGCGGTTTGCTGACCGATGCTGTTATTAAGCATCCGCATGCGGTACTGCTGCTGGATGAAATCGAAAAAGCACACCCGGATGTCTTTAACCTGCTGTTGCAGGTGATGGATAACGGCACGCTGACCGACAATAACGGGCGTAAAGCGGATTTCCGCAATGTGGTGCTGGTCATGACCACCAACGCCGGTGTGCGTGAAACTGAGCGTAAATCGATTGGGTTGATTCATCAGGACAATAGTACTGATGCAATGGGCGAAATCAAAAAAGTGTTTACGCCGGAATTCCGTAACCGCCTCGACAACATTATCTGGTTTGATCATCTCTCTACCGAGGTGATTCATCAGGTTGTTGATAAGTTTATCGTCGAGCTTCAGGTTCAGCTGGATCAGAAAGGTGTCTCTCTGGAAGTGAGCCAGGAAGCACGTGACTGGCTGGCAGAGAAAGGCTACGACCGCGCAATGGGCGCACGTCCAATGACGCGTGTTGTCCAGGATAACCTGAAAAAACCATTGGCTAACGAACTGCTGTTCGGTTCGCTGGTGGATGGTGGCCAGGTGACCGTTGCGCTGGATAAAGAGAAAAATGAGCTGACTTATGGTTTCCAGAGTGCGCAAAAGCACAAGCCAGAAGCTGCACATTAATCTTTAATCACCTAATCAGCCGGGCGTAATGCCCGGTTTTTTTTCGCCTGATAAAAGTGATTTGAATTGGGATATTCAGGGAGTTTAAACGGCAGGCAAAAAATAAGCCTGCGTAAGGGAGATTACGCAGGCTAAGGAGGTGGTTCCTGGTACAGCTAGCATTTATGGGTTATGTTTTTCAGCGGAGGGGATAATACCCTTAATGAACGAAACGGTATGTGATCGATTTCTAAGAATCTTCCGAACGCTGAAAAATAACCGTAATTAACTACTTAGCATGCGGGTCGCGCGTGGACTCACCGGTAAAATTACGCATCAACAATGCATAATTCAGATCGATATCCTCCGGTACAGGCATCCACACGGTGTAACCATCGCCCGGCGCAACCGGCATCGCTTCGCCTTTCGCGTTTTCCATCTGTTCGAGAGTAAAGTTGATGTTGCCCTGTGGGGTCATCAGCTCCAGGCTGTCGCCGACGGTGAATTTGTTTTTCACCAGTACGGCTGCCAGTTCACCTTTACGTTCGCCGGTGAATTCGCCGACAAACTGCTGACGCTCGGAAACAGAGAAACCGTATTCGTAGTTCTGATAGTCGTCATGTGTATGGCGGCGCAGGAACCCTTCGGTGTAACCACGATGTGCCAGACCTTCCAGCGTTTCCAGCAGTTGCGGGTCGAACGGTTTACCGGCTGCGGCATCATCAATGGCTTTACGATAGACCTGCGCGGTACGTGCACAGTAATAGTATGACTTGGTGCGGCCTTCGATCTTCAGGGAATGCACACCCATCTGCGTCAGACGTTCAACGTGGGCAATGGCACGCAAATCCTTCGAATTCATGATGTAAGTGCCATGTTCGTCTTCGAACGCGGTCATATACTCACCCGGACGCTGGGCTTCTTCAATCATAAAGACTTTGTCTGTCGGTGCGCCGATACCCAGCGTAGGCTCAACGTTTTGTACCGGGATAGGCTCGTATTTATGTACGATATTGCCCACCACGTCTTCTTTGCCTTCCTGCACGTTGTATTCCCAGCGGCAGGCATTGGTGCAGGTACCCTGGTTAGGGTCACGTTTGTTGATATAGCCAGAAAGCAGGCAACGGCCGGAGTAGGCCATACACAGCGCACCGTGAACGAAGATCTCAAGCTCCATATCCGGCACCTGGGTGCGGATCTCTTCGATTTCTTCCAGCGACAGCTCGCGGGAGAGGATCACGCGGGTCAGCCCCATCTGCTTCCAGAATTTCACCGTCGCCCAGTTTACGGCGTTAGCCTGTACTGAAAGGTGAATGTCCATGTCAGGGAAGTTTTCGCGCACCAGCATAATCAGACCAGGGTCTGACATGATCAGTGCAT
Organism: Citrobacter sp. Cpo089; assembly: GCF_030332695.1. Taxonomy (NCBI): domain Bacteria; kingdom Pseudomonadati; phylum Pseudomonadota; class Gammaproteobacteria; order Enterobacterales; family Enterobacteriaceae; genus Citrobacter; species Citrobacter sp. Cpo089. Next base: position 40,833 of record NZ_JAOWHJ010000073.1, read on the forward strand.
CCGGCCCCATTTCCACCACCGGTTTCAGATCACGAATGAAGGTCTTCAGCTTGGCATTGTGTGGGGCAATGTTAACCACCACATAGAATTTTTTACCCAGTTCATGAGCTTCATTAATGCCGAGCTGCAGGTTTTCGTGGTTGAATTCGTTGTTGCGTACGCGCAGTGAGTAACGCGGTTGGCCCGCATACACAGCGTCTGCGCCATAGGCGAAAGCGTAACGCATGTTTTTCAGCGTTCCCGCCGGGGAAAGGAGTTCCGGTTTAAACATAATTTTCTCGTTCTGATGACAGGTCAGACTCGCCTCACTCAATGAGGCGGTTAGGGGAGTGCCCCCATATTAAGGGCGGGCATTGTAGCGCTGCGAGGAAGTCAGGTAAAGAAAAACGCCGGGCGACAGCGTTGCGTTACCCGGCTGAGCGAGTAATTATCAGGTCTTATCTTTTATCGTCTGACTGGCACCATTGGTCTTAACTGAAGCAATACCGGTCTCGCGTGACTGTTCATTCGCATACAGTTGACTGCTACCAATAATCTGGTGGTTTGCAGCTTTCAGGTTGAAATGTAATTTGCCATTAGCCGCTGTTTTTTTCTCATAACGCTCATCCAGAGGGCTGTTAGCCTGGACAGATGCGATCCCTTTTTCTGCAGCGCCTTTTGTAGTGTAAAGCTCACTGGTAAGGATTATTTCCCCGTTCCCAGCTTTAAGAACAAAGCGGTACTGATCATCGCTACTCTTACTTAATTCAAACCAACCAGCCATATGAACTCCTTGATTAAAAGTTTTATATCAAACAGTTATTGACGACAGTATTGTCAGAAACAGTATGAGCGATATTTGGAGAGTTGCTAGTTACCAGGGCTCACGGAGCCCTGAAGGGCAGGAGAGTTTAAGCAATTCGGCAGGCGTCGGCTTCCCAGCGATACCCCACGCCATAGACCGCGCGGATAAACGACTGCTCGGCATCCAGCGACTCCAGCTTGCGTCGCAGGTTCTTAATATGGCTGTCGATGGTGCGGTCGGTAACGACGCGGTAATCGTCATAGAGATGATTGAGCAACTGTTCACGGGAGAACACTTTTCCCGGCTCATGTGACAACGTTTTAAGTAAGCGGAATTCGGCGGGCGTTAAATCGAGCATCTTCCCACGCCAGGAGGCCTGAAAACGGCCTTCATCGACGATAAGCGGGCTTTCTGCATCCATTTGTTGCAGTTCGCGCTGCGGTTTGCATCGGCGCAGGATCGTTTTTACGCGCGCGACAACTTCGCGCGGGCTGTAAGGTTTACAAATATAATCATCAGCACCGATCTCCAGCCCCAGCAGGCGATCAATCTCTTCGATTTTAGCGGTTACCATCATGATGGGGACTTCTGAGAAGCGGCGGATTTCCCGACACAGGGTCAGACCGTCGGTACCGGGCAGCATCAGATCCAACAAGATCAGATCGGGCGGCGTTTGACGCACGTAAGGCAGAACAAGGTCGCCGTGGTTGATCAGCGTAGGGGCATAGCTCGCTGCCCGCAGGTAGTCGATCAGCAGTTGCCCCAGCTTAGGCTCATCTTCCACGATCAGAATACGCGGTGTGTTTTCATCAATGGGTAACTCAGTCATACATCTCTCTGTAAATCGCGTTCCAGCGGTAACTCTACTGTAATGCTAACCCCACCAAAAGGCGAATGGGCGGCACGAATCAGACCATTATGCGCCAGTACGATATTGACGCAAATCGCCAGCCCCAATCCGGAACCTCCGCTGGCGCGGTTGCGCGAGCCTTCGGTGCGATAAAATCGTTCAAACAGCTTCTGTAACTGCTCGTCACTTACGCCAGGAGCGGAATCTGCGAAGGTTAATAACACCATGCGTTCGCGTTGTTCGGCGCTGATATGCAACCCGCCACCGCTATCGGTGTAGCGCAGACTGTTTTCCAGCAGGTTGTTGAACAGCTGCATCAGACGATCCCTGTCACCAAATACCGTCATGCTGTCGGGGAGCGAAAGCTGTATGGTCAATCCACGGCTGGCGAAGCGTTCACGAAATGCGCCGCTTGCCACTTCCAATAGGGGGATGAGGTCCAGCGATGTTTTCTGATAGGCCAGCGCGCCTTCATCTGACATGGAGAGCTGATGAAGGTCGTCAACCAGTTTGGTGAGCGTACCGACTTCAGCCTGCAACGAGGCAACGGAGTCAGGGGTAAACTGGCGTACGCCATCCTGAATGGCCTCCAGTTCACCGCGCAACACCGCCAACGGCGTACGCAGTTCGTGAGAAATATCGGCCATAAAGTCACGACGCATCTGCTGGTTTTTTTCCAACGTACTGGCGAGCTGGTTGAAGTCCTGCGCCAGCTTGCCCAGCTCATCCGTACTGGTTGGCGTAACGCGAGTGGTGAAATCGCCCGCTGCCAGTTTGTGCGTGCCTTCCACCAACCGTTTAACCGGGGCCAGCAGGCTGCGCGCCAGCGTAAACGTCGCCAGCGCGGCCAGGATCGTGGAGAGCGCAACGATAAGCCAACTGGATCGTCTTTGCTGCATGTCGAAATTGATATCCGTATTCCGCGTTAAGCGTTCTACAGGAGAGGCGATCACGGCGCCCACTTCGCTACCGTTAACGCGTATGGGATGGCGCATGCCGTCGCGAGGAACTGGGCCGCGCGGGCCGACCAGCACGCGGGCATTTTGGTCGACAACCCAAAACTGTGTACGCCAGCCGTGTGGCGGCATGCCTGGGCCCGGTTTATCATCGTCGTTATCGTGTTCAAAAGAGCGCAGGATCTGGAAAACAAAACGATCGTTATTGCGTAAGAATCTCCAGTTGCCGTGCTGCTCGTACTGCTCGCTTAATGCGTCGCTGAGCATTTGCAGCCGCTGCTCGTTGCCGTGCTTGATATAGTCAATAAAACCACGTTCGAAGCTAATGCGTACGGCCCAGTGCATGCTGATCAGCAACACAATGCAGGTGGCGAAAATTGCCAGAAACAGTTTGCCGGTGATACCGGGCCGCCAGAACTTCATCAGGTGCTCCTTTTGCGCCGTGAAATCACCGCGTTGGTTTGCGTGTCGTTCGGCACGCGGGCAAAAATAATGGCGGGCAGCGCAATAATGAAGGCGATGCACAGCCAGGTATACATAAAGACGGTATGCGTACTTCCGCTGTCGATGGCGATATGCTGTTGGCCGAACATGCCCAGCAGCAGGCCTGCGATGGTCACACCAATACTCATCGATAGCTGCATGATCATCGACAGCAGGCTGTTACCGCTGCTGGCCAGATCGTCAGGCAGATCTTTTAACGTAAGCGTGTTCATGGATGAAAAACGCGTTGAGTTGACCATTCCCTGTAAAAACAGCACGAAGGGCAGGGCGTAATACCAGCCCAGCAGTGCCGTGGTCATTAGCAACAGACTGACCAGCGAAAGGCCAAGCGTAGTGGTAATCAGCACACGACGGTAACCAAAGCGGTTAACGACCTGCACCACAATGCGCTTCATGCCCATACTGCCCAGCACCATCGGGATCATCATCAGCCCGGCATGAAAAGGTGAAAAACCGAGGCCAATCTGTAAAAACACCGGTGTCATAAACGGCAACATGCCGCTGCCGATGCGTCCGGCAAAACTGCCGAACAGACCTAGCGAGAAGGTTGGTGTGCGAAACAGATTCAGGCTGAATAGCGCACGCGGATTACGATGGGCGTGTTTCAGATACAGCGCAATAGCCAACACCCCGCAGATAACCAACGCCGCCAGCGTGATACTGGAGAGGCCGGTTCCTTTGCTGCCATCGAGCGCCAGCGTCAGTACCGCCATGCCGACCGCCAGCATCGCGAACCCAGAGAGGTCGAAACGTCGGGTTTGCATGGTGTAGTTGGGCATCAGCATTAACGTCGCTATCGCACCGACAATACCAACCGGAATGTTAATCAAAAATATCCAGTGCCAGGAGGCGTATTCAACCAGAATTCCGCCTAACGCCGGGCCCAGCAGCGGGCCGATTTGACCGGGTAAAGTGACAAACGTCATTGCCGCCATATATTGCTCACGCGGGACGATTTTCATCACCGTTAGCCTGCCGACCGGCACCATCATCGCGCCGCCAACGCCTTGTAAGACGCGCGCCATCACCAGCTCGTTGAGCGTGCTGGACCCGGCGCAAAACAGCGAGCCAAGCGTAAATAGGATGATGGCGGTGAAGAAGATATTACGCACGCCAACTTTGTCCGCCAGCCATCCGCTGGCGGGCAGCATCACGGCCACAGTTAAAACATATGACACAATGACCATATGCATGTGTAACGGGCTTTCCCCGAGGCTTGCCGCCATCGAGGGAAGCGCGGTGTTAACGATGGTGGTATCCAGCGACTGCATAAAAAAGCCAAATGCCACAATCCAAAGTTGCCAGCGGGTGCTGTCGGGAAGTTCTGTCATAACTCTGCTACCGGTTTGCTGTTTTTACGCGAAAAACGCAGACGCAGACGGTCGAAAAAGAGATAGACCACGGGCGTGGTGTACAGCGTCAGGAGCTGACTCACGACCAGCCCACCGACAATGGTTATCCCCAAAGGCTGACGCAGTTCAGAGCCATCGCCTGCGGTTAACACCAACGGCAACGCGCCAAACAACGCCGCCAGCGTGGTCATCATTATTGGGCGAAAGCGCCACAAGCAGGCCTGGAAAATAGCTTCTTCCGGCTGTAGCTTGCCGTTTCTCTGCGCTTCCAGCGCAAAATCGACCATCATGATGGCGTTTTTCTTCACAATGCCAATTAATAGCATGATCCCTATCAGGGCGATTAGGCTGAACGGGGCATTGAACAGTTCCAGCGCCAGCAACGCCCCGACGCCAGCCGAAGGTAGCGTGGAGAGGATGGTCAGCGGATGGACATAGCTTTCATACAGCATACCCAGCACGATATAGACCGTGGCGATGGCGGCGATAATCAGGATCACCTGCGAATTCATCGTGTCCTGAAATACCTGTGCGGTACCGGCAAAGCTACCGCGAACCGTGGAAGGGACGCCGAGCTGGGTCATGGTTCTGTTGATGGCCTCTGTCGCTTCTGACAGTGAAGAACCTGTCGGCAGGTTAAACGACACGGTTGAGGCGGCAGACAAGCCCTGATGGTTCACAGACAGTGGCGCATTCGCCGGCTGCCATTTGGCAAAGTACGATAACGGGATCGCTTTACCGTCATTGTTGATGACGAACATTTTGTCCAGTGCGCTGATGTCCTGGGTGTAACGTCGATCGACCTCCATCACCACTTTGTACTGGTTCATCGGCTGATAGATGGTAGAGATCTGTCGTTGTCCGAAAGCATTATTCAACAGGCTGTTGGCGGCTGCCACGTCGATCCCCAGACGAGACATGGTGTCGCGATCGTAAATCAGATTCATCTCCGCGCCATTGTCCTGCTGATCGGAGTTGACGTCTGCCAGTTGGGGCAGTGCGGCAAGCGCCTTACGGATCTTCGGTTCCCACTCACGCAGCGCCGCGAGATCGTCGGACAGCAATGTGTATTGATAGCTGGCGTTGGCCTGGCGTCCACCAACGCGAATATCTTGCACCGCCATTAAAAACAGATTCGCACCTGGCTCTTTTGAAAGCGCGACGCGCAGGCGGTCGATCACCTGCTGAGCGGTTTCATGGCGCTCATCACGTGGCTTGAGGGTAATAAACATCATCCCGCTGTTGACCCGCGAACCACCGGTAAAACCGGTGACGTTATTCACCGCCGGGTCGTCGCGGATGATCTTCATAAAGTCCTGCAGTTTGCCGCGCATGGCCTGAAATGAGATGCTCTGGTCGGCCTGGATCCCACCCATCAATACACCCGTATCCTGCTCCGGGAAGAAGGTTTTGGGGATGGAAATATAAAGCCAGATATTCAGCGCAATGGTGCCAAGCAACACCACGCCTACCAGCCGCGTATGGTGCAGCACCCATTTAAGCGAGGTGCCGTAACTCTGTTGCAGCGCCACCAGCACACGACCAAAACCCCGTTTGCGAGACTGTTCGCGCGGGGAGCTAGATTTGAGCATCCAGCCGCACATCATTGGCGTTAATGTCAGCGACACCAGCAGCGAGATACCGATAGCAACCGACAGCGTGACGGCAAATTCGCGCAGCAAGCGCCCAGGCAATCCGCCCATTAATAGCAGTGGCAGGAACACCGCCACCAGCGACAGACTCATGGAAAGCACGGTGAATCCCACTTCGCGCGTACCCTGTAACGCTGCCTGGAGAGGCTTCATTCCTGCTTCCAGGTGGCGGGCAATATTTTCCAGCACCACGATGGCGTCATCGACGACAAATCCCGTGGCAATGGTTAACGCCATCAACGACAGGTTGTTCAGGCTGAATCCACACAGATACATGGCGGCAAAGGTACCGATCAGCGAGACCGGAACAGCTACCGCGGGGATCAGCGTCGCACGCCCGGAGCGCAGGAAAATAAAGACCACCAGGATAACCAGCGCCACGGAGATAATCAGCGTCTGTTCGACTTCTTCCAGCGAGGCGCGAATGGTCGGCGAGCGGTCCTGGGCGATTTGCAGATCGATGGCGGCCGGTACCAGCGTTTGTAGCTCCGGTAATTTGGCGCGAATGCTGTCTACCGTCTGAATGATATTGGCTTCCGGTAGCTTGCGGATCATCAACAGAATGGCCGGTTTGGCATTGGTCATCCCCGCGTTGCGTACGTCCTGCACCGAGTCGGTTACAGACGCAACGTCGCCCAGTCGCACCGCCGCGCCGTTATTGTAGTGGATGATGATCGGCTGGTATTCGGCGGCGGTTTTCAGCTCATCGTTGGTTTGGACCTGCCAGCGGTGAGTATCATTCTCGATAGCACCCTGCGGCTTACGCACGTTGGCGTTGTCAATTGCGCTACGCACGTCATCCAGTGACACACCCTGGTTAAACAGCGCCTGCGGATTAAGCCCTACACGCACGGCAGGCAGTGAGCTGCCTCCAACGTCCACGTCGCCCACGCCGTCGATTTGAGCGATGGTCTGCGCCAGCTGGGTTGATGCGAAATCGTACAATTCACCTTGCGAGTACGTGTCCGATGTTAGCGTCAGGATCATGATTGGCGCATCGGAAGGGTTGGCTTTGCGATATGTTGGTCGGCTCGGCATCCCGCTGGGTAGCAGACTTTGCGCGGCGTTAATTGCGGCCTGAACGTCCCGCGCCGCGCCATTGATGTCACGGTCGAATTTGAATTCGAGAATAATACGCGTACTGCCAAGTGAACTGCTTGATGTCATTTCGTTCACGCCCGCAATGCGCCCCAGCGAGCGCTCCAGCGGAGTTGCGACCGAGGACGCCATCGTTTCGGGTGAGGCACCCGGTAACGATGCGCTGACCATGATCACCGGAAAATCCACCTGCGGCAGCGGAGCGACCGGCAGCAGACGAAATCCGAGTATGCCGCACAGGGTGATGGCTACCGAAATGAGAATGGTCGCCACTGGACGATGAATGAAAAGCGCGAAAAATTTCATTTACGCTTCCTCTTCCTGACGCGGGAAGCGGCTTTTCACGTACAACGACAGACGGTCAAACAGCAGATAAATCACCGGGGTGGTAAACAGGGTTAATACCTGACTCACCAGCAGCCCACCGACCATGCCAATACCTAATGGGCGACGTAACTCTGCGCCCACGCCGGTACTCAACATCAGCGGCAACGCGCCGAGCAGTGCCGCCAGTGTAGTCATCAGGATCGGGCGAAAACGCAGCAGACAGGCCTGGAAAATGGCATCGCGTGGTGACATTCCCTGTTCGCGCTCCGCGGCAAGGGCAAAATCGATCATCATGATGGCGTTTTTCTTGACGATACCGATGAGCAAAATAATGCCGATAATCGCGATGACGTCCAGTTCGCTGCCGGCAATCATTAACGCCAGAAGCGCCCCGACACCCGCCGTCGGCAACGTGGAGAGAATAGTAATTGGGTGAATAAAGCTCTCATACAGCACGCCGAGGACGATATACATCGCGACAACCGCAGCCACAATCAACCAGATGGTATTTCCCAGCGCGGCCTGGAAAGCGAGCGTACTGCCCTGGAACTGGGTGGTAATATTTGCGGGCAAGTTAAGCGTTTTTTCGGTATCCAGAATGGCCTGTACCGCATCACCCAGCGACCACTCGTCTGGCACGTTGAACGAGATGGTGGTGACCGGGAACTGATCGAGGTGGTTAATCGACAGCGGGGCAAAACGCTGTTCAACACTGGCGATCGCGCTGAGCGGTACTATGCCGCCGTCGCTACTGGTCAGACGTATTGTATCCAGTGCCGCAAGCCCTGGCGTATTGTTGGTGTCATGTTCTAACACCACGCGATACTGATTTGCCTGGGTGTAGATGGTTGAAATCAGTCGCTGGCCGAAGGCGTTGTACAGGGCGTTGTCGACATCTGACATGCTGATGCCTAAACGGCTGGCGCTGTCGCGATTGACGTTCACATATGCTACCAGCCCTTTGTCCTGCCAGTCGCTACTGACATCGGACAGTTGCGGTAGCTGATTTAGTTTTGCTATCAGTTGTGGAACCCAGGTGCTGAGGGCATCAAGGGATGTTGCTTGCAGCGTGAACTGATATTGCGTCCGGCTGACCTGGGTATCAATCGTCAGGTCCTGAGTGGGCTGCAGATAGAGGTCAACGCCGGGAACTCTGTCAACCGCGTCCTGTAGGCGCGCAATCACTTTCTGCACCCGATCGTCGCGTTCATCCAGCGGCTTAAGGTTGATTTGTAAGCGCGCGCTGTTCAATGCCGTATTCGTGCCATCCACACCGACAAAAGCGGTCAGGCTTTCTACTGCCGGATCTTTCAGAATGACATCTGAAACCTGACGCTGGCGCTGGGCCATGCTGGCAAATGAGCTGGACTGTGGCGCCTGCAGCGTTCCCTGGATAATGCCGTTATCCTGGATCGGAAAGAAGCCTTTGGGGATAAAGACCCATAGCATAACGCTCAGCGCCAGCGTGCCGAGCGCTACGCTGAGCGTGAGCCACGGATGGTTGAGCACTTTCGCCAGCCAGTGTCCGTACCCGGCAATAACGCGATCAAACATTCGCTCTGAGGCACGGGAGAAGCGGTTTTGCTTACGTAATGAGGCCTGATTCAGCATACGCGCGCACATCATCGGCGTAAGAGTGAGCGAGACAACGGCGGAAATCAGAATCGCTACGGCCAGCGTCACAGCGAACTCACGGAACAATCGACCTACGATATCTCCCATAAACAGCAGTGGGATCAGTACGGCGATCAGTGAAAATGTCAGAGAGATAATGGTAAAACCAATCTCGCCCGCGCCCTTCAGGGCAGCAGTCAGCGGTTTTTCGCCTTTTTCGATATAGCGTGAAATATTCTCGATAACCACGATAGCGTCATCCACCACAAAACCTGTCGCAATGGTTAGCGCCATGAGGGTCAGGTTGTTGATGGAGAAATCGAGGAATACCATCACCGCGAAAGTACCGATTAACGATAACGGTACGGCGACCGCAGGAATAATGGTTGCCGGAATATTGCGCAAAAACAGGTAGATAATCATGACTACCAGCGCAATCGCCAGCATCAACTCAAATTGGGTATCCGCTACGGACGCACGGATATTGGTCGTACGATCGGAAAGTACGCTGACCTTAACCGATTTGGGCAGGCTTTCGGTAAGCTGCGGCAGCATCTGGCGGATACTGTCTGCCGTGGAGATGATGTTCGCGCCAGGTTGGCGCTGAACATTCATCACTATAGCTTGTTGCTTATTGGCCCATGCGCCCAGCCAGCTGTTTTCTGCTCCTTGTTCGACGGTGGCGACATCGCCCAAACGAACCGGCGCACCGTTTTTATAGGCAATAATGAGCTGACGATATTCGTCTGCGGACTGCATCTGGTCGTTGGCTGAAAGGGTAACGGCACGCGTTGGGCCATCAAGACTCCCTTTTGCTGAATTGACGTTGGCACCGGTAATGGCCGTACGGATGGTTTCGCTGGTCAGACCGAGTGCGGCAATGGCCTGAGCGTTAAGTTTCACGCGGACCGCCGGACGTTGCCCTCCGGAAAGTGTTACCAGACCCACGCCGGATACCTGAGAGATTTTCTGCGCGACGCGGGTTTCGACCATATCTTCCACCTGCGTCATCGGCATGGCGCTGGAAGTGACCGCCAGTGTCATGATCGGCGGATCTGCCGGGTTTACCTTGCTGTAGACCGGAGGGTTAGGGAGATCGCTGGGTAATAAATTGGTGGCGGCGTTAATCGCGGCCTGAACTTCCTGCTCGGCAACATCCAACGGGAGCGTCAGTTGAAACTGTAACGTAACGACCGATGCGCCACCGGAACTTTGTGATGACATCTGTTTTAAGCCAGACATCTGCCCGAACTGACGTTCAAGCGGTGCGGTGACCGCCGAGGTCATGACGTCCGGGCTGGCGCCGGGGTAGAGCGTAACGACCTGAATCGTGGGGTAATCCACTTCAGGTAAGGCGGCGATTGGCAGGAAGCGATAGCCGATAATACCGGCAAGCAAAATCGCGACCATCAGCAGAGTGGTGGCGACGGGGCGCAGAATAAACAGGCGCGATGGTCCGCCTGTGCTGTCCGGAGGTAACACCTGCATCAGGAGTTGGCTCCTTTTTTGCCGTATCCGCGTGGCGCTGTTTTCTCATCGGAAACAGAGGCGTCGTGCGCCTCAACGACTTCGACTTTTGCGCCTTCCGTCAGACGATCGATACCGTCGGTCACGACTCGATCGCCCGCAGACAGCCCGGCGGCGATCACCACTTTTTGACTATCCTGAATACCCGGTTTAACTAGGTGTTTGCTCACTTTGTTATCGCTATTCAGTACCCAGACAAAGTGGCCTTCGTTGCCCATCTGCAGGGCGGCAGTTGGGATCACAACGGCATTTTGTTGTGTGTCGACCAGCATGCGGGCGTTAACGAACTGGTTAGGGAATAAGGCATCATCCTGATTGGAAAAACGAGCCTTAACTTTGATTGTTCCGGTGGTGGCATCAATCTGATTGTCGAGACTGAGCAGGACGCCTTCGCTGAGCTTTTGCGAATTGGTTCGGTCCCAGGCTTCGACCTTCAGCTGGCTCCCCGATTTTTGTGCCTGCAACACGGTAGCAATGTCGTTTTCAGGCAAAGTAAATATCAGGTCGATGGGATGCGTTTGCGTAATGACGACAATTCCGGTGGTATCGCCGCTGGAAATTTGGTTACCGACATCGACCTGTTTCAGGCCGACACGACCATCGACAGGCGCGGTTATCCGACTCCAGTCGAGCTGCAACTGAGCGCTGGCGACGCTGGCTTCATCCGCTTTGATTGTGCCTAACGTCTCGTTGACCAGCGCCTGCTGGGCATCCAGTTCCTGGCGGGAGACCAGATTGGTTTTAACCAACTGTTGATAGCGGGCAAGATCGCGACGGGCATTCGCCAGCGTGGCTTTATCTTTTGCCAGTTGTCCCTGCGCCTGAGCCAGAGCAACTTTGAACTGGCTGGGATCTATCTCTGCCAGCAGGTCGCCGGCTTTCACCTGTTGTCCTTCCTCAAAGTGTAAGGCGATGAGTTGACCATCCACCCGACTACGCACCGTGGCGGTATTTGCGGCAGTAACGGTCCCCAGCCCTGTCAGATAGCGTGGCACGGCTTCCTCGGTGGCGGTGGCAGCCTGCACGGGAGCCAACGGTCCGGAGCGCATTCCACGCCGTCCTGACCCCGACGTGTGCTGCGCGGGTTTGGTCGCGCCCGGTGCGGTTCCCTGGGATGCACTGCGGCTTTGCCAGAACCAGATGGCGGCGACGGCGGCCACGACGATCACGATTGCTATCACCCAGCGGGATTTATTACTGCCTTTCATTGTTATGAGTTTCTCATCCTGAAACGATTCGCGGAATGATACTAGTTTAGCCAGTGAACAAGGGAGAAAAATGGAGGAATTATGAAACACTGTCGGGATTCGTCTGAATGCTGACGCGGCTTTGCGAGGCGTTACGCAACAATCGGTGGTGAAGATAGCGAATGCGCAATTGTGCGATAGAGTGCTGACAAGGCAAAAAGGAGGAAAGCCAGAGATTTCAGCGGGACGCTGGAACGGGAAAGCCCCTCCCGAGGAAGGGGCCAAAATAAGGAAAGGGTTATGATGAAGTACGTCATCATACTGGTGATACTCTTAGTCATTAGCTTACCGGCTTACTAAGACACCAGGGGGAGGGGAAACCCTCCCTAACCCTCACTCCTGAAAATAAGCCACAGCAAGGATGATGTCAATATGCACACTTTTCACCATGCGAGTGGCTTAGCGGAAAACAACGTCAGCCCAGCGGGCCAGTCCGGCGGTAACTGAACCGAAATCATCGCCACCCGCGATAGGGATTCCGGGAAGCTGCTGGGCGAGGGCTTTTTTAATCAGCGGTGAACGCGCGCTGCCGCCGGTCAAATAAATCACGTCCGGTTTTTCCTGCGCGTTGTCCAGCGCCAGCTGGACCTGCTCCAGAATGCGCGCCAGGGGCTGATTGAGCGCGGCTTCCAGTCCGTGTTGATTGATATCGGTTGCCAGCGTGTCGCTGATAAACGGTATCGCCGCCGTTACAATGGTTTGGTCAGAAAGCGCGATTTTGCTCTCTTCTGCGCTGCGCACCAGGCGGTAGCTCAGACGCTCGCGCCAGACTTTAAGCAGAAAAGCGACTTTATCGGCTTCTTTCGCGTCGCGGACAAGATCGTTCAGTAAACGACCATTGGCGCTGCTGTAGAAATCACTTTGCGCGGGAACGTCGTTGATTGCGACCGCGTTCCACCAGGGGAGAATCGGTAAGGCGATACCTTTTTCAGTCTCACCGCCCATACCCAGCAGCGGCATCAGGTGTTTAAACGCCAGCGCGATATCCAGATCGTTCCCGCCTACGCGGCAGCCACTGTGTCCCAGCAGGCTGTTTTCGCGATCGGCACGCTGATGCCATTGCGGCCCCATCAGCAGCAGTGAACAGTCAGTCGTACCCCCGCCAATATCTACCACTAGCACGCGTTTTTCTTCCTGCAGCGTCGCTTCGTAATCCAGTCCCGCCGCTACCGGCTCGTACTGGAAGACGACATCCTGAAAACCGGCGCGTTTGGCCGCACGTTCAAGAATACCCTGCGCCTGGGTGTTGGCGTCATCGCCACCTAATCCCTGGAAGTTGATGGGCCGACCAATCACGGCCTGAGTGATAGCTTCCGGCAGCTGGCTTTGCGCCTGGTTGCGAATGTGCAGCATCATTGCACAGACCAGATCTTCAAACAGCGCAACCTGCTGCGGCTTCAGACCGCTGGCGCCCAAAAATGATTTTGGCGATTTAACGAAGTACACCTCTTCCGGGTCTTCAATATACTGACCCAGCGATGCCAGACCGAACTGCACGCTGTTGGCGTTAACGTCGATGTCTTCTTCGCGGTTGTAGCGCATCGCGCGGCGAAGCAGCGCCTGCGTTTCATCGTCCGTAGTTGGGATGTCGTGATGGCGATACAGCCACTCGCTAACCGCTTCGCGCGTTGGTGCGCACAACATTGAGGGTAGCAGCGTGCTGTTATTTTCCATTTTGAGCAGGTGAGGCTGCCCGTCACGCATAACGGCCACTGAACAGTTTGCCGTACCGTAGTCAAAACCAATAAACACCGTAAAAATCCCCATGCCAGTGAAGAAGGGGCGTGACTTTAACGAATAGTTGACGCCCCGACAACTGGAATATGAAAGCAAGGCGTACTGATTGAATACCGTTTATGCTGTAGGTTTGCGTAAAAAGGAAAACTGAATGTTCACGCTGAGCTGGCAACCGCCTTATGACTGGCCCTGGATGCTGGGGTTTCTTGCCGCCCGTGCGGTGGAAGGTGTCGAAACCGTAGGAAAGCTGGATTATGTCAGAAGCCTGTCCGTAGGGGGACATCGTGGTCTGGTGCGCGTTGTCCCGGATCTGCACGCCAACGTGCTACACGTGACATTGAGCACAGGGTTACAGCCGGTAGCTTCCGAGTGCCTGACAAAAATAACGCGCTTGTTCGATCTTGGCTGTTGCCCGCAGCAAATTATCGCCGCGCTGGGTAGCCTCGGTGCGGCGCGTCCTGGACTGCGCCTACCGGGATGTGTCGATGCGTTTGAGCAAGGGGTGCGGGCGATTTTAGGGCAGTTAGTCAGCGTATTGATGGCCGCGAAACTGACGGCGAAAGTGGCGCATGCTTACGGGGAAGCGCTGGAGGATGCACCCGAGTATGTGTGTTTTCCTACGCCGGAAGCGCTTGCCAATGCCGATCCGCTGCACCTGAAAGCGTTAGGAATGCCGCTCAAACGCGCTGAAGCGTTGATTCATCTGGCTCGCGCAATGCTTGAGGGAGCGCTCGCGACAACAGCCCCTACCGATATCGAACAAGGCGTTAAGCAGCTACAAACGTTTCCCGGGATAGGACGCTGGACCGCCAACTACTTTGCACTGCGCGGCTGGCAGGCGAAGGACGTTTTTCTGCCGGATGATTATCTGATTAAGCAGCGTTTTCCCGGCATGACACCGGCCCAGATCCGACGGTATGCAGAGCGCTGGAAACCCTGGCGCTCCTATGCGCTGTTGCATATCTGGTATACGGATGGCTGGCAACCGTCAGTTGATGGCGAAATTACTGGTATTCAGTAGCAGATCCAGCGGTTGGGCATCGGCAATAATATCGCCATAAATCATATCAATACCGATGCCAGAAAGCGTATCCATGATGAGTGGCAACTGCACCGGGCCGGCGATAGTTTTTATGTCCAGGCGCTGGGCATGACCCTGGATAATGGACACCCACATTTCGTCGATCAGGTTGCCGGGAGCGCTGGCACTTAGCTCGCTGTCGAGCAACAGGTAATCGACAATGTGATATTTCAGGTTGTCAAAAAGCTCTAAATCGCGACCAACCTGACTTAACACAATTCGACAACCGTACTGACGCAGTCGATGCAGGGCGGATATCGCCTGTGTTGGGTTGGTTTTGATGACGCTTGCCGGAACGGTCAGATGCAGCAATCGCGGCGGTAGTGGACTGTGTTGCAAGTGCTCCAGCAGCTCATCGATAAGTTCTGTGTTGAGCAGGCCGGCGGCGGAAAGGGGCAGGGCAATACTGAGACCCTTGTTGGCGATGGCTGGGGCAGCATTCTGGAAGAACTCGCTAAATACCCGACGGTCAAGCGCCTTGCTTAACGCGGGATCGACCAGCCCGGCGCGGAAGGCTTGCTCCTCAATGGCTTCACCTTCAGCGGTGCCTAAGCGAAGCGAGAGAAGCCAGAAGCTAAACGTCTCCGGTATACGCGGGGAAGCCACACCTCTGGCGATCATCAGCATTGGGTTGTGCATAATGGTGTGTCTTTGCTCATCCAATGTCAGTTGACTACACGCGTCATGACCCTGGCTTTGCTGCGGTTCATAAACGCAGACGCGTCCACGCCCACTGTTTTTCGCCGCATAACAGGCAATATCGGCCTGAGACATCACATCGGTCGCGACATGGTTTTTCTCATCAATGAGCGTAATCCCTGCGCTGGCGCCAATACGGTGTAAGCGGCCTTCCCACATGAAGTGATAATCATTAATGGCGCTGATGACGCGACCTGAAATAAAGCGGGCGCTTTCGATATTACAATCCGGTAGCAACAGACCAAACTCGTCGCCGCCCAGGCGCGCCAGCATATCGCTGGATCGCAACATGCTGAGCATAAGCGCTGAGAGTTCACGCAGCAGGGCATCGCCAGCGGCATGACCCGCGCTGTCGTTCACCGCTTTAAAACGATCCAAATCGATAAAAACCAGCACATGACGCTGGTGCGTATCGTGTACCGAATGCAGCAATTGTTTTAGATGGTTTTCGAAACTGACCCGGTTTGCCAACTGCGTCAGGTCATCATGCGAGGCGCTGTAGCTAAGCTGGCGGAGCATCTTCCGTGACTCTGTGACGTCCTGAATAACCAACACTGAGCCAATGCTGCCGCCGTCGAGGGTGCTGAGAGACGTGATGCTGTACTGAATGTCATAACTGTTGCCGTTACGGCAATGCAGGACCACTTCCTGTTCGATTGCCGTACGCGACATGTCAGCACTGTAGATATTTTCCATCAGCGGACCGTTCTCGCCAAAAGTAATATGTAGTACCGTCAATAGCGGAATGCCGATGGCACTGTCCTGCTGCCAGCCGCTCATTTTCTCAGCGACCGGATTCATAAAGGTCACGTTCATATCGACATCAATACAAATCACCGCTTCGCCGATTGAATCCAGCGTAATGTGCAGGCGCTCTTTTTCCTGATACAGCGCTTCGTTAAGCTGCTTGACTTCGGTCATATCCATATTGATACCAAGTAAGCGTTCAACTTCGCCGTCTTTATTCAGTACCCGGTTGGCCAACGAACGGATATGGCGTATGCCATCTTTTACCGCGATACGAAACTCAAGCTTAAACGGAGCCCGTGCGGCCAGTGAATCACGAATCACATTTTCGGCGTACTCACGATCTTCGGGTACCACGCACTCATACCAGACTTGCCAACTGGGCTTGATATGCGCAGGAACTTCGTAGAGATCGAACATCCGTTTATCCCAGCTGATCACGTCAGGCTGGAGTTCCCATTCCCAGATCCCAATCCCCCCGGCTTCATTGGCGAGGGTAATGCGCTCCATCAACCGTTTGTTGATCCATTCGGTATGCTTCAGGTCGTTAATGTCCTCAACCTGCGCAATAAAGTAGAGTGGGGTATTGTCGCTATGACGCACTAACGAAACCGCCAGCAACGCCCAGACGACGTCGCCTGCGCGGGTGTAATAGCGTTTTTCCATGGAATAGCTATTAATCTCTCCGCGTGCCAGCATGTTCAGCTGTTCAATGTCGTTGTTCAAATCTTCCGGCCAGGTCAATTGCTGGAAGGTCAGTGAACGTAACTCCTCCTGGCTATAGCCCAGAAACTGGCACAAGGCTTTATTGGCCTGTAACCATTGTCCCTCGGTACCGACTAAAGCCATGCCAATCGCGGAATATTCCATGGCGTTACGAAAGCGTGACTCGCTTTCTGAAATGTGCTTGCGTTCGGCTCGAAACGCGTACATCACCATGGTCATCATATTAGCGGGCAACAGGATCATCAAAAACGGCAACCAGGGGATGTCCGTCATCATGTTCGGTTTCGGGGTGTAAAGCAGCGAAGGGTCGGCAGCCAGCATCAGCGAAACCATCATCACGGTGCTGAGGAATATTAAAAACGCCTCCATACGCGGCAGACGGACAGCGCTCCACATCAGCAGGACAATAACGCAGGTAAATGGCCATGGAATGTACATCATGGACAGCCAACTGAGCGTTAAGGTCACCAGCAGGGTAATCAGGGTCTCAAGCAATAATCGCGGGTCGCGATGGCGCAACAGGTAATGTGGTTTAAACAGTAAACCTAACGGCACCAACGCCAGTGCGCCAATGGATTCTGACAGTACCCAAATGAGAAAGGTATTTAATGACGTGTCCTTCGGCAGCAACAACCACATCAATATGCCGCCCAACAGTGGCGGAACAACCGCGCTACCAAATGCCAGGCGCGCCCAGTCATTCAAATTTTGTAAGGGATTGTACCAGGGCAGCAGTTTACGCAATAACATTGCGCCAACAACAGCCTCAATAATGTTAATGACCGTATAGGAGAAATTAAGCGACTGTCCGGGGAAAAAAAGTAAAGAGGCGCCGATGCTACCGAATGAGCAAGCCAGCGCGATCCCTGGCCACATCTTTCCCGCGTGACGGTAAAAAGCCACCATCATGATAGAGGTTGGAAACCACAGCGGTGCAAGCTGTGCGCCGTAACGTGACAGTTCCAGCGAAAACAACGTAAAGATGAAAGCCACCAGACCTAAACTGGCCAGGCGCAGTAGAGGATGGGGTAAGGTAACTAAAACATGTTGGGATTGTTTACTCATTACCACTCTACCCAAATAGCCGTTGTCGCCCAGCAGAGATGCCGAACGCATCACATTTAATCTGGGATTATGCTAGTACAAACAATTTACAATTTATACGCCAGCTGCTCATAAATTAACACTCCCAAGCTATTAATTCCTAAGGCAGGTGAATAAATATAGCGGCTGTTCTAAATCTGACCATTTTAATTTGCGACAGGGACAGCATTGGTGCAGCCTGGGGTGGCATCGCGCCGCTGAAATCCCTATAATTGCCGCGTTTGGCGTTTCGGCGCCGCCCTTCCTTACATCCAGGTTAATCAGGTCGCTAAATTTATGACTGATCAGTCCCATCAGTGCGTCATTATCGGCATTGCCGGCGCATCGGCTTCCGGCAAGAGCCTTATTGCCAGTACTCTTTATCGCGAATTGCGTGAACAAGTCGGTGACGAACATATTGGCGTTATTCCCGAAGACAGCTATTACAAAGATCAAAGCCATCTGTCGATGGAAGAACGCGTAAAAACCAACTACGACCATCCGAACGCGATGGACCACAGCCTGCTGTTTCAACATCTGCAAACGCTGAAACGCGGCTCTGCCATTGAGCTGCCGGTTTATAGCTATGTTGAGCACACGCGTACGCAAGACACTATTCATATCGAACCGAAGAAAGTCATCATCCTGGAAGGCATTTTGCTGCTGACGGATGCGCGTTTGCGCGATGAGATGAACTTTTCTATTTTTGTTGATACGCCGCTGGATATTTGTCTGATGCGCCGTATCAAGCGCGATGTGAATGAACGTGGTCGTTCAATGGATTCGGTGATGGCGCAATACCAGAAAACCGTCCGCCCAATGTTCCTGCAATTTATTGAGCCTTCAAAACAATACGCCGACATCATTGTGCCGCGCGGGGGTAAAAACCGCATCGCCATCGATATTCTGAAGGCTAAAATAAGTCAGTTCTTTGAATAAGTTCAGCGAATTGTGTACCGTTCAGTGATAACCTGGTTCACCCTTAACGCACCTGGCATTAAGGGTTTGAAGCACGAAAGGAGAAAGTGCCATGCGTTTATGTGACCGAGATATTGAAGCCTGGTTGGATGAAGGTCGCCTGTCGATCACTCCACGCCCTCCTGTCGAGCGAATCAATGGCGCCACGGTAGATGTGCGTCTTGGCAACAAATTCCGTACGTTCCGCGGTCATACAGCGGCGTATATCGATTTGAGCGGACCGAAAGATGAAGTCAGCGCCGCGCTGGATCGCGTGATGAGTGATGAAATCGTCCTCAAGGACGGCGAGGCATTCTTCTTGCATCCGGGTGAGCTTGCGCTGGCAGTAACATTTGAATCTGTGACGCTGCCTTCCGATCTCGTCGGTTGGTTAGATGGCCGTTCTTCGCTGGCTCGTCTGGGACTGATGGTACACGTCACCGCACACCGTATCGATCCGGGCTGGTCTGGCTGTATCGTACTGGAGTTTTACAACTCCGGAAAATTACCACTGGCCCTGCGTCCGGGCATGCCGATTGGCGCGTTAAGTTTCGAACCGCTTTCTGGTCCGGCAGCGCGACCATACAACCGTCGTCAGGATGCGAAGTATCGCGACCAGCAGGGCGCCGTTGCCAGCCGGATCGATAAAGACTGAGTGTTTTTCAGTCCATTGGGGATAGCATGAGACGATTTCTGACGACGCTGATGATTCTTCTGGTCGTGCTGGTGGCCGGCTTTTCTGCGTTAGTACTGTTGGTGAATCCGAATGATTTCCGCGCGTATATGGTCAAGCAGGTTGCCGCACGTAGCGGATATCAGCTGCAGTTGGATGGCCCCCTGCGTTGGCACGTATGGCCGCAACTGAGTATCCTCTCAGGGCGAGTGGTGTTAACGGCTGAAGGTGCCAGCGAACCTCTGGTTCGTGCCGACAATATGCGTCTTGACGTTGCGTTATGGCCGCTGTTGAGCCACCAGCTCAGCGTGAAGCAGGTGATGCTCAAAGGCGCAGTGATTCAACTGACCCCGAAAACTGAGGCGGTGCGCGCTAAAGATGCGCCCGTTGCCCCAAAAGACAATATGTTGCCCGATCTGGCGGAAGACAAAGGGTGGTCGTTTGATATCGCCCGTTTGCGGGTTGCCGACAGTGTTCTGGTATTCCAGCATGAAGACGACGAACAAGTTACCGTTCGTGATATTCGTCTGGAGATGGAACAAGATAGCCAGCACCGCGGCACGTTTGATTTTTCCGGGCGTGTGAACCGCGATCAGCGCGATCTCGCGTTATCCTTTAACGGCACGGTCGATGCCTCCGATTATCCGCACAACTTATCTGCGAATATTGCGCAGTTAAGCTGGCAACTGCAGGGGGCCGATCTGCCGCCGCAGGGAATCAACGGTCAGGGACATCTTCAGGCGCAATGGCTGGAAGAGAAAAAACAGCTTTCGTTTAGCCAGATAAATTTGACCGCCAATGACTCTTCGTTCTCCGGGCAAGCGCACGTATCCTTGTTGGAAAAACCGGAATGGGCCGTCGACCTAAAATTTGGCCAGCTCAATCTGGATAATCTGCTCGTACAACATGACGCAGCGGCGACAGCAAACGGTGACGTTCAGCAAGGTCAGAGTCAGCCAACGCTGGTGCGCCCCGTCATTGCTTCCCAGGTTGATGCCGTTTCGTATCAGGGACTCAAAGGCTTTTCGGCCGACATCGCTTTGCAGGCTGACAAAGTGCAGTGGCGGAAAATGGCGTTTGAGAATGTCTCGGCAAAAATAGACAACCGGTTCGGCTTACTGAACATTGCGCAGTTGCAGGGAAAAAGTGATGGCGGGCTGATCTCACTGCCCGGCACGCTGGATGCCAGAAAGGGAGAACCGCGAGCGGTCTTTCATCCGCGCCTGGAAGGTGTGGAAATTGGCACTATTTTGAAGGCCTTTGATTACCCCATCGCACTCACCGGCAAGCTGTCGCTGGCAGGGGATTTTTCCGGCTCAGATATTGATGCCCGGGCGTTTCGCCATAGCTGGCAAGGGCAGGCCCATGTCGAAATGAATGATACGCGAATGGAAGGGATGAACTTCCAGCAGATGATTCAACAGGCTGTAGAACGCAGCGGTGGGGATGTTAAATCTCAGCAAAACCTCGATAACGTGACCCGGTTGGATCATTTTGTAACCGATATGACGCTGGATAACGGAGAGGTGACGCTGGATAACATGGCAGGGGAGTCCGCGATGTTGGCGCTAACCGGCAAAGGAACGTTAGATCTGGTGAAGCAGAATTGCGACACGCTGTTTAACATTCGCGTGCTGGGCGGTTGGGATGGCGAAAGTAAGTTGATTAGTTTCCTGAAGGCCACCCCAGTTCCTCTCAGGGTCTATGGCCAGTGGCAATCACTGAACTACAGTCTGCAAGTTGATCAGCTTTTGCGTAAGCATCTGCAGGATGAAGCAAAACGTCGTCTGAATGACTGGGCAGATCGCAATAAAGATTCCCGCAACGGCAAAGATGTTAAAAAGTTGCTGGATAAGCTCTGATTCATATTGCCGGATGGTGGCTAATGCCCCATCCGGCTCGTGACTTACACCTCGTAATCCATCTCTTCTTCTCCGTGTAACGGTATCAGCTGGACCTTTTGCACGCGATGATTTTCCACCTGCAGGGTTTTTAGCCGATAGTCGCCAACCTGGACTTCCTCCCCGGTTTTCGGGATGCGCTGCAAATACTCCATTAACAGCCCGGCAATAGTGTGATACTCACGTTTTTCATCTAATGGGATGGGCACGTACTGCACCAGGTCTTCCAGCGGCATATGTCCGTTAGCGGTCCACGAACCATCGGCGTTTTTCTGAATATCATGGCGGGCGTCGATTTCCTCTACCTCGTTTGGCAGATTGCCGGCGATGGTTTCCATCACATCACTCAGCGTCACAATCCCTTCGACGGAACCAAATTCATCGGCTACAAACGCGAAATGCGTGCGGGCATTACGGAACTGCTCAAGCGCAGGAAGCAGCGGCAGAGTTTCTGGGAACACCAGCGGCTGGCGAATCAATACGCGCAGGTCGAGCGGCTCGCCGCGCAGAGACTGTTGCAGCAAATCGATGACATGCACCACGCCCAGCAGTTCCTCCTGCTCGTCTTCGCCGGTGACCACCAGACGCGTATGCTGGTTTTTTTCCAGTAAGGCGCGGATTTCTGCTTCTGGCGCATTGAGGTCGATATGTTCAATATCGTGGCGCGAGGTCATGATACTGCTGACGGTACGCTGATTGAAGTTCAGCACACGTTCAATCATCCGCCGCTCCTGAGGCGCAAAAATCTGACCTTCATGATGATCCGCCAGCATCGCCGCGGTTTCGGCATCCAGTTCAGCATCTTCTTTTTGCCCGCTCAGCAGTCGCATTACCGCCTCGGCGGTGCGCTGGCGCAGAGTATGGTTGGCTGAGAGGAAGCGACGACGGTTAAAGATAGCCAACTGGTTCAATGCTTCGATCATGACCGAGAAGCCGATGGCCGCGTACAGGTAACCTTTCGGGATATGGAAACCAAACCCTTCGGCCACCAGACTGAAACCAATCATCAGCAGGAAGCTCAGACACAGAATAACAATAGTTGGATGGCTGTTAACAAAGCGCGTCAGCGACTTGCTGGCCAGCAACATCAGGCTGATGGCAATAATGACTGCCGCCATCATCACCGCCAGGTGATCGACCATGCCAACAGCGGTAATGACGGAATCCAGAGAGAAGATGGCGTCCAGCACCACGATCTGCGCGACCACCCCCCAGAACTTAGCGCCTTTACGCTGGGTGGGGTTATCGCTGTCTTTCCCTTCCAGCCGTTCGTTGAGCTCCATAGTGGCTTTAAACAGCAGGAAGAAACCACCGAACAGCATGATCAGATCGCGGGCGCTGAAGCTGAGATCGCGAATACTGAACAGCGGCGTGGTCAGCGTTACCAGCCAGGATATTGATGCCAGCAGCAGCAGGCGCATAACCATCGCCAGCAGTAGCCCGGTAATACGCGCCTTATCCCGCTGGGCAGGAGGCAATTTCTCCGCGAGGATGGCAATAAAAACAAGATTATCAATGCCAAGAACAAGTTCGATCACGATTAACGTGACCAGTCCGGCCCAGATTGACGGATCGGCAATCCATTCCATAGTAAATGCTATACCCATAGTTGTATGACAATTGTCACAATTCGATCATGGGTAAAACTGGCGAAAAATGCAATGGCGAGAAGGGATTTCTCTGTCGGTTATATCAGAACAGACGCAGGATAATAGCCTTAATGTAACTACAGGAAATGATTTTATTAATCTAAACATATTTAGGAAATATCGCAGGTGGAATATTTTTATATCAATACTGTCAATATCAATAAAATCCTAAAAATATATAAATCCGACGCTTAATATTAATCTTAAAAGCCAGGTATCGGCGGGTTGTTATCTTGCCTGATATTCGCATAGCTGCAACAATTCTTGCGGTAATAATCAAAAGATAAATATTTCCTCATCAATCAGTGGCGCCATTCCCGATGCGTTAACGCTGTAAATGTGATGAAAATAAAGGAGAAGATAAAAATTTAAATTAATCAGTGCATTGGTAGCTAGTGAAGCCAGGGGCGGTAGCGTGTCTGGTCGCCTGAAACAAGCCTAAATTATTCTGTCAAGAGACCGCAGATGAATACATTTTTTTTAGGACTGATGCCAGTTAAATTCCATTTCAATTAACGGCAAGGTAAATGCGTACAGGCGAAGTCGCTATTTAGATTGCATGTGATAAATACTCTGCCAAAGTGATAAATAATCAATGATGAAATCCAAACTTAAATTGATGCCAGTATTGGTATCGGTGATCTTGATAAACGGTTGTACCGTGCTTCCGGGCAGCAATATGTCTACGATGGGCAAAGATGTGATTAAACAGCAGGACGCTGATTTTGATATCGATCGCATGGTGAATGTTTATCCACTCACGCCACGGCTGGTCGAACAATTACGTCCTCGACCAAATGTTGCGCAGCCTAATATGTCGCTGGACCAGGAGATTTCCGGATATCAGTACCGGGTCGGCCCGGGGGATGTCCTGAATGTGACAGTCTGGGACCATCCTGAACTCACCACGCCAGCCGGGCAGTACCGTAGCTCAAGCGATACCGGCAACTGGGTGCAGCCTGATGGCACCATGTTTTACCCCTACATCGGCAAAGTCAGCGTGGTAGGGAAAACGTTGGCAGAGATTCGTAGTGATATTACCGGGCGCTTAGCGAAGTACATTGCTGACCCGCAGGTGGACGTTAATATCGCCGCTTTCCGCTCGCAGAAGGCCTATGTCTCCGGGCAGGTGAACAAATCCGGCCAGCAGGCCATCACCAACGTACCGCTTACCGTTCTCGATGCCATTAACGCCGCTGGCGGTCTCACCGAGGCAGCAGACTGGCGCAACGTTGTGCTGACTCATAAAGGGCAGGAGCAACGTATTTCACTGCAAGCGCTGATGCAAAATGGCGACCTGAGCCAGAACCGTCTGCTCTATCCTGGTGACATTCTGTTTGTTCCGCGTAATGACGATCTGAAAGTCTTCGTAATGGGGGAAGTGAAAAAACAGAGCACCCTCAAAATGGACTTCAGCGGCATGACGCTTACCGAAGCGCTGGGCAATGCCGAAGGTATCGACCTGACCACCTCCAACGCCAGCGGCATTTTCGTTATTCGACCATTGAAAGGCGAGGGCGGGAACAACGGCAAGATCGCCAATATCTATCAGCTTGATATGTCCGATGCGACGTCGCTGGTGATGGCAACATCATTCCGACTCCAGCCATACGATGTGGTGTACGTCACTACCGCGCCGGTTGCTCGCTGGAACCGTTTGATCAATCAGTTGCTGCCGACTATTAGCGGTGTTCGCTATATGACGGACACGGCCAGCGACCTTCACAACTGGTAATCATCATGTTTAACAAAATCTTAGTTGTCTGTGTGGGGAACATTTGTCGTTCCCCGACGGCAGAGCGCTTGTTAAGGCAATTTCATCCGGCGTTAACGGTCTCTTCTGCCGGTCTTGGGGCGTTGGTGGGGAAAGGCGCGGATCCGTGCGCCATTAGCGTGGCGCAGGCGCACAACTTGTCCCTGGATAATCATTGTGCCCGGCAGATCACGGGACGAATGTGCCGGGAGTATGACCTGATCCTGACCATGGAAAAGCGCCATATCTCTGCCCTGTGTGAAATGGTGCCGGAGATGCGCGGCAAAGTGATGCTTTTTGGGCACTGGGACAGCGAGCGCGAAATTCCCGATCCGTATCGTAAAAGCCGTGATTCGTTTGACGCGGTGTACGCATTACTTGAACGGTCTGCCCGCCAATGGGCTCAGGCACTGAACGCAGAGCAGGGAAAACAATGACAGAAAAAGTAAAACAGTCTGCTGCGCCGGTAACGGGCAATGATGAAATCGATATTGGTCGTCTGGTCGCAACGGTGGTGGAAGCCCGCTGGTGGGTTCTTGGCATTACCACGGCTTTTGCATTGTGCGCCGCGGTCTACACGCTGTTCGCCACACCCATCTACAGTGCGGACGCGCTGGTGCAAATTGAGCAAAATACCGGAAATTCACTGGTGCAGGATATTGGCTCGGCGTTGTCGAACAAACCGCCGGCCTCGGAAGCGGAAATTCAGCTCATCCAGTCGCGTCTGGTATTAGGGAAAACGGTAGACGATCTTAACCTCGATATCGCCGTTACCAAAGATACATTCCCTATTTTTGGCGCGGGCTGGGACCGGCTGATGGGGCGTCAGAACGAAACGGTTAATGTGACCACCTTCACGCTGCCAAAGGCAATGAATGAACAGACCTTCACGCTCAATGTGCTGAATGACACAAGCTATCAACTGGTGAGTGACGGGGGTTTTAGCGCCCGGGGGCAAGTCGGCAAGGTGTTGGAACACGATGGCGTGACAATGCTGGTTGAGGCGATTCATGCCAGCCCGGATAGCCAATTTACCGTCAGCAAATTCTCCACGCTGAGCATGATAAACACCCTGCAAAATAACCTGATGGTGACGGAAACGGGCAAAGACACCGGCGTATTGAGCCTGACCTTTACCGGCGAAGACCGCGAGCAAATCCGCCAGATCCTCGACAGTATTACCCGCAACTATCTGCAACAAAATGTGGAACGTAAATCCGAAGAGGCCGCCAAAAGTCTGGCGTTTCTGGCAAAGCAACTGCCTGAGGTGCGTAATCGGCTGGACGTTGCTGAAAACAAGCTGAACGCCTTTCGTCAGGATAAAGACTCCGTGGATTTGCCGCTGGAAGCCAAAGCGGTGCTGGATTCGATGGTGAATATCGATGCGCAGTTGAATGAACTGACCTTCAAAGAAGCGGAGATTTCCAAGCTGTTCACCAAAGCGCATCCGGCGTACCGCACGCTGCTGGAAAAACGCCAGGCGCTGGAAGATGAGAAAAGTAAGCTGAACGGGCGCGTAACGGCGATGCCGAAAACGCAGCAGGAAATTGTTCGTCTGACGCGTGATGTGGAGTCCGGTCAGCAGGTCTATATGCAGTTGCTGAACAAGCAACAGGAACTGAAGATTACCGAGGCCAGTACGGTTGGCGATGTGCGCATTGTCGATCCCGCGATTGCCCAGCCTGGCGTGCTGAAGCCGAAAACGGCGCTGATTATTCTCGGCAGTATCATTCTCGGTTTGATGCTTTCCGTGGTGGGCGTACTGCTGCGTTCTCTGTTTAATCGCGGTATTGAAAGCCCGCAGGCACTGGAAGAGCATGGTATCAGCGTGTATGCCAGTATTCCGCTGTCCGAATGGCAAAAAGCACGTGATAACGTTCAGACCATTAAAGGTGTGAAACGCTACAAGCAAAGCCAGCTGTTGGCCGTGGGTAATCCAACCGATCTCGCCATAGAAGCGGTCCGCAGCCTGCGTACCAGCCTGCACTTTGCCATGATGCAGGCGCGTAACAACGTATTGATGCTGACCGGCGTCAGCCCGTCGATTGGCAAAACGTTTGTCTGCGCCAACCTGGCGGCAGTCATCAGCCAGACCAACAAACGCGTGCTGTTGATCGACTGCGATATGCGCAAAGGCTATACCCACGAACTGCTGGGTACCAATAACGTCAACGGCCTGTCTGAGATCCTGATTGGCAAGGGGGATATCTCATCCAGCGCCAAACCGACATCGATTCCGCATTTTGATCTGATCCCTCGCGGTCAAATCCCTCCCAATCCTTCCGAGCTGCTGATGAGCGAGCGTTTCGGCGAACTGATTGCCTGGGCCAGCTCGCACTATGACCTGGTGCTGATTGACACTCCACCAATTCTGGCGGTGACCGATGCGGCGATTGTTGGCCGTCATGTCGGCACCACGCTGATGGTGGCGCGTTATGCGGTCAACACGCTGAAAGAGGTGGAAACCAGCCTGAGTCGCTTCGAGCAAAATG
This sequence comes from Citrobacter sp. Cpo089, assembly GCF_030332695.1. Lineage (NCBI taxonomy): Bacteria > Pseudomonadati > Pseudomonadota > Gammaproteobacteria > Enterobacterales > Enterobacteriaceae > Citrobacter > Citrobacter sp. Cpo089. The sequence goes on from NZ_JAOWHJ010000073.1 coordinate 68,242, forward strand.
GCATTCAGGTTAAAGGGGTGATCCTCAACTCGATCTTCCGTCGTGCCAGCGGGTATCAGGATTACGGCTACTACGAATACGAATACACGTCGGATGCGAAATAAATCACCAACCCTGCCGGATGCGGCAAAAACGCCTTATCCGGCCTACAAAAGCGTATCTATCCGGAAACGAAAATGACGACAGAAAACCCGCTAATTTCAATTTATATGCCAACCTGGAACCGCCAGCAGCTGGCCATTCGGGCGATTAAATCGGTGTTGCGCCAGGACTACCCTCACTGGGAGATGATCATTGTGGATGATTGCTCTTCCTCATATGAGCAGTTGCAGCAGTTTGTTGAGGAACTCAACGATCCGCGTGTGTCGTATACGCATAATTCCACCAACTCCGGGGCCTGTGCGGTGCGTAATCAGGCCATTATGCAGGCCAACGGGCAATACATTACGGGGATTGATGATGATGATGAATGGACACCGAACCGCCTGAGCGTGTTCCTGCAGTATCGGCATCAACTGGTCACACGGGCGTTTCTGTATGCCAATGACTATGTCTGTGAGGGCGAAGTGTATTCGCAGCCGACCAGTCTGCCGCTCTATCCGAAGTCCGTTTATTCACGCCGCAGGTTTTATAAGCGCAACATCATTGGTAATCAGGTATTTACCTGGGCATGGCGGTTTAAAGCATGCCTGTTCGATACCACGCTGAAAGCGGCGCAGGATTACGACATCTTCCTGCGCATGGTGGTGGCGTATGGCAAACCGTGGAAGGTCAAAGAGGCGACGCAGATCCTGCATGTGAATCACGGCGAGATGCGTATTACCTCATCGCCGAATAAATTCTCCGGTTACTTTCAGTTTTACCGCAAGCACAAAGGCAAATTTGACCGGGCCAGCAAGAAATATCAGCTGTTTACCCTCTATCAGATCCGCAACAAACGGATGAACTGGCGCACGCTGCTGACGCTGCTTTCTGTTCGCAACAGTAAGCGTCTGGCCGACGGACTGCGAGGACGCTAATTATGCTGGAAGATTTACGCGCGAACGGCTGGAGTCTGCGCCCCTGCTGCATGGTGGCGGCCTATCGGATTGCCCATTTTTGCTCCGTCTGGCGTAAAAAAAATATCATAAACAACCTGTGGGCCGCCCCGGTGCTGGTGATGTACCGCCTTATCACCGAATGCCTGTTTGGCTATGAAATTCAGGCTGCTGCATCAATTGGTCGTCGTTTCACCATCCATCATGGCTATGGGGTGGTTATCAATAAACACGTGGTGGCGGGGGATGATTTTACCCTACGCCACGGCGTCACTATCGGCAATCTTGGTGCCAACGATCCATCCTGTCCGGTCATCGGTAACGGCGTTGAGTTGGGGGCCAATGTCACCCTGCTCGGCGACGTTGCTATTGGCGATAACGTGACGATTGGCGCCGGGAGCGTTGTGGTGGATAGCGTCCCGGACAATACGCTGGTCGTGGGCGAGAAGGCACGGGTGAAGGTAATAAAATGAAGATATTACAGTTTAATGTCCGACTCGCAGAAGGTGGGGCGGCAGGCGTGGCGTTAGATTTGCATCTGAGGTCGCTGGAAAAAGGGCTGTCGTCGCGGTTTGTCTATGGCTATGGCAAAGGCGGTAAAAAAAGCGCCAGTCATGCGAATTTCCCGCAGGTTATCAAATATACGCCGCGCCTGACGTCGGCGGCGAACATTGCGCTGTTTCGTTTCGCGAACCGCGACATGTTTGGCAATCTCAACAAGTTATATCGTGAAGTTACCCGCACCTCCGGCCCGCTGGTACTGCATTTTCACGTGTTGCACAGCTACTGGTTGAACCTGGAAGAGGTGGTGACCTTTTGCCAAAAAGTGAAGGTGCATAAACCGGATATCACTTTCGTCTGGACGCTGCACGATCACTGGAGCGTGACCGGGCGCTGTGCCTTTACCGATGGCTGCGAAGGCTGGAAAACGGGCTGTCAGAAATGCCCAACGCTCAGCAACTATCCGCCGGTAAAAGTCGATAAAGCCCATCAGCAGTTGCCCGGTAAGCGGCAGATGTTTCGCGCCATGCTGGCGCTGGGTTGCCAGTTTATCTCGCCCAGTCAACATGTGGCCGACGCATTCAACAGCCTGTATGGCGTGGGACGCTGCCGTATTATCAATAATGGCATTGATGTGGCAACTGAAGCCATTCTTGGCGAACTGCCCGCGATGCCTGCGGAGAGCGGTCGGCCGAAAATTGCCGTGGTGGCTCATGACCTGCGCTATGACGGCAAAACCAGTCAACAACTGGTGCGAGCGATTGCCGCGCTTGGGGACAAAATTGAGCTGCATACCTTCGGCAAATTTTCGCCATTTGCGGGAGATAACGTCATCAACCACGGTTTTGAGAGCGATAAGCGCACGTTGATGAGTGCGCTTAACCAGATGGATGGACTGGTGTTCAGCTCCCGTGTCGATAACTACCCGCTGATTCTGTGCGAAGCACTTTCCATCGGCGTACCGGTAATTGCCACACACAGCGATGCCGCGCAGGAAGTGCTGGCTAAATCAGGCGGCAAAACGTTCAGCGAAGCGGACGTATTGCAGCTGGTGCAGCTGAAAAAATCAGACATTGCGCAGGCGGTATTTGACACGTCCCTTACCGCGTTCAGCCAGCGCAGTCGGGTGGCATACAGTGGGCAACAGATGCTGGAGGAATATGTCTCGTTCTATCAGAATCTGTAGCTATCTGGTGCTACCGCTGCTTTATCTGCTGGTTAACGTCAAACTTGCCCAGCTTGGCGAGAGCTTCCCGATAACCATCGTCACGTTCTTGCCCGTTCTGCTGTTGCTGTTTGTCGAGCGCATCAATATCAAAAAATTAATGATCGCACTGGGCGTGGGGGGCGGGCTGACGGCGTTTAACTACCTGTTCGGTCAATCACTGGATGCCAGCAAGTACGTAACGTCAGCGATGCTGTTTGTTTATACCGTGGTGATTATTGGCATGGTGTGGAGTATTCGCTTCAAAACCATTTCACCGCATAACTATATTAAGATTTTGCGTTTTTTCTGGCTGGTGGTGGGGCTGGTGGTGGGGTTAGCTGCGGTTGAAATGGCACAGATAATTCTCAGCGGCGGCAGCAGTTTAATGGAAGTTATTTCGAAATATCTTATTTACAGTAACAGCTATGTTCTGAACTTTATTAAGTTTGGTGGGAAACGTACCACCGCACTCTATTTCGAACCGGCATTCTTCGCTCTGGCGTTAATCTCAATTTGGCTCAGTATCAAACAGTTTGGTATCAAAACACCTAAGTCCGATGCTATGATTCTGGCAGGGATAATATTATCAGGATCTTTTTCAGGGGTAATGACGTTTATTTTGTTTTATCTCCTGGAGTGGGCATTCCAGTACCTGAATAAGGATGCGATAAAAAAGAAGCTACCGCTGGCGATAATCTCATTAAGCGTGTTTTTAGTTGGGGTGATATTTGCTTTTCCGTACATCGCAACGCGGCTTGGTGATTTAGGAACTGAAGGTTCGTCATCGTATTATCGTATCGTAGGACCATTGGTGATGGTCGGTTATTCATTACTGAATGTTGATGGCGTAGTGAGATTTGGCTCACTTTATGAATACGTCGCGTCATTCGGAATTTTTAACGGTGCAGATGTCGGTAAAACAATAGACAATGGTTTGTATCTGCTGATTATTTATTTTTCATGGTTCGCGGTGATATTAGCCCTATGGTACATGGGGAAGGTCATGAAAATGATGATCAATGCGTTTGGCGATAATCAGAATTATCGGGTGCAGCTTTATCTTTTTACACCGTTGTCCCTGTTTTTTACAGGTTCAGTATTTAGTCCGGAATACGCATTTTTAATTGTATGTCCGTTTATATTGCGCAAGGCGCTGAATATCGCGAGGTAACTCACATGCTGCTCAGTATCATTACCGTCGCCTTTCGCAATCTGGAAGGGATCGTCAAAACTCACGCATCGCTGGCACATCTGGCGCAAGCGGGTGATATCAGTTTTGAGTGGATTGTTGTTGATGGCGGCTCCTCGGATGGTACGTCGGTGTTTCTTGAAGGGCTCAGTGGGGAACACCGGTTAAGGTTTGTCAGCGAGCCGGATAACGGCATCTATGATGCGATGAACAAAGGCATCGCGATGGCGCGCGGGCGGTTCGCGCTGTTCCTCAACTCCGGGGATATTCTGCATGCGGATGCGGCACATTTTATCCGCCAGTTAAAAACGCAGAGCGACCAAACCATGGTCATTGGCGATGCGTTGCTGGATTTCGGCAATGGCAACAAAATTAAGCGCCGGGCAAAACCAGGTTGGTATATTTATCACAGCCTGCCCGCCAGCCACCAGGCGATATTCTTTCCGCTCTCAGGACTGAATGTCTGGCATTATGATTTGCAATATAAAATATCGTCTGATTACGCGTTGGCAGCCCAATTATACAAGTCCGGTTACGCTTTTAAAAAACTGAGCGGGTTGGTGTCGGAATTTTCCATGGGCGGAGTGTCAACGACGAATAATCTTGAATTGTGTCGGGATGCCAAAAAAGTACAGCGCCAGATATTACACATGCCAGGTTTTTGGACCGGATTGTCAGAATATTTACGTCTGCGCACAACTGGTAAAACTAAAACCTTATATGGGAAAACGTAAGGGCATAGTATGCAAGATTTAAGCGGATTTGAAGTGCCTGGAGGTTTTCGCGGCGGTGGCGCTATTAAAGTGCAATTATGGTGGGCGGTGCAAGCAACATTATTTCGCTGGTCTCCACAGGTCATGTATCGCTGGCGTGCATTTTTATTACGAATGTTTGGCGCAAAAATAGGAAAAAACGTAGTCATTCGGCCTTCAGTAAGAATTACTTATCCGTGGAAATTAACCCTGGGAGATTATGCCTGGGTGGGTGACGACGCGGTTTTATATACGTTAGGTGATATTACGATTGGCGCCCACGCGGTTATTTCGCAAAAAAGTTATTTATGCACCGGGAGTCATGATTATGCCAGTCAACATTTTGATATTAACGCCACGCCGATTGTGGTTGGCGCTAAATGCTGGTTGGCGACAGATGTCTTTGTCGCGCCTGGCGTGACGATTGGCGATGGCACTGTCGTTGGAGCACGAAGCAGCGTATTTAAATCGCTGCCAGCAAATGTCATTTGTCGGGGAAATCCCGCAGTAGTCACGCGCGAACGCGTCGAGAAAGTTACTCCCTGAGGGGATCACTGAAGAGGTTATAACATGTCAAAAGTCGCTCTCATTACTGGCGTAACCGGGCAGGATGGTTCTTACCTGGCAGAGCTTCTGCTGGAAAAAGGGTATGAAGTACACGGTATTAAGCGTCGCGCTTCATCATTCAACACCGAACGTGTGGACCACATCTACCAGGATCCGCATTCAGGCAATCCCAAATTTCATCTGCACTATGGCGATTTGACCGACTCCTCCAACCTGACCCGTATTTTACAGGAAGTCCAACCGGATGAAGTCTATAACCTGGGCGCCATGAGCCATGTCGCGGTGTCGTTTGATTCACCGGAATACACCGCAGACGTTGATGCGATCGGCACATTGCGTTTGCTGGAGGCAATTCGCTTCCTCGGACTGGAGAAGAAGACCCGTTTTTATCAGGCGTCCACCTCTGAGCTGTACGGTCTGGTACAGGAAATCCCGCAGAAAGAGAGCACGCCGTTCTATCCGCGCTCGCCGTATGCCGTTGCCAAGCTGTACGCCTACTGGATAACCGTCAACTACCGCGAGTCTTACGGGATGTATGCCTGTAACGGCATTCTGTTCAACCACGAGTCTCCGCGCCGCGGCGAAACCTTTGTTACTCGCAAAATTACCCGGGCGATCGCCAACATCGCTCAGGGGCTGGAGTCTTGCTTGTACCTGGGCAACATGGATTCACTGCGCGATTGGGGGCATGCCAAAGATTACGTCAGGATGCAGTGGATGATGCTGCAGCAGGATAAGCCGGAAGATTTCGTGATTGCCACCGGCGTGCAGTATTCCGTGCGCCAGTTTGTAGAAATGGCGGCCGCTCAGTTGGGGATTAAATTGCGCTTTGAAGGTGAGGGCGTGAATGAGAAAGGCATCGTGGTTTCTGTGACCGGACACGATGCGCCGGGGGTGAAACCCGGGGATGTCATGATTGCCGTTGATCCGCGCTACTTCCGTCCGGCTGAGGTGGAAACGCTGCTGGGCGATCCGGCCAAAGCCCATGAAAAACTGGGCTGGAAACCGGAAATCACACTGCGCCAGATGATCTCGGAAATGGTTGCCAACGATCTTGATGCGGCGAAGAAACATTCCCTGCTCAAGTCGCACGGTTACGAGGTCGCTATCGCGCTGGAGTACTAAGGATGAAGACACAACGTATTTTTGTGGCGGGCCATCGCGGGATGGTGGGGGCCGCCATCGTCAGACAATTGTCGCAGCGAAATAACGTAGAGCTGGTGCTGCGTACCCGCGACCAGCTTAATCTGCTGGACGCCGGTGCGGTGCAGGCGTTCTTTGCCGCTGAACGTATTGACCAGGTTTATCTGGCGGCGGCAAAAGTAGGGGGGATTGTGGCAAATAATACTTATCCTGCTGATTTTATTTATGAAAACATGATGATTGAGAGCAACATTATTCATGCGGCGCATCTGCATAACGTGAATAAACTGTTGTTTCTCGGTTCATCCTGTATTTATCCCAAGCAAGCTACCCAGCCAATCGCCGAAAGTGAACTGTTGCAGGGGACACTTGAACCGACCAATGAGCCGTATGCGATTGCCAAAATTGCCGGTATTAAGCTGTGTGAATCGTATAACCGACAGTATGGCCGTGATTATCGCTCGGTGATGCCGACCAATCTGTACGGACCGCATGACAACTTTCATCCGAGTAATTCGCATGTGATCCCGGCTCTGCTGCGCCGCTTTCATGAGGCTCGCGAGCAAAATACGCCGGATGTGGTGGTGTGGGGAAGCGGGACGCCAATGCGTGAATTTCTGCATGTCGACGATATGGCGGCGGCCAGTATCCACGTGATGGAGCTGGCTCAGGAAGTGTTGCAGGAATATACCCAACCAATGCTGTCGCATATCAACGTGGGCACCGGTGTGGACTGCACCATCCGTGAACTGGCCCAGACCATCGCGCAGGTTGTGGGTTACAAGGGGCGCGTGGTGTTTGACGCCAGCAAACCGGACGGCACGCCGCGCAAATTGCTCGACGTTACGCGTCTGCATCAGTTGGGCTGGTATCACGAGATATCTCTGGAAGCGGGGCTTGCCAGTACATATCAGTGGTTCCTTGGAAACCAGCAGCGTTACCGGGGGTAAGCATGTTTTTACGTCATGAGGATTTTGCCACCGTTGTACGTTCAACTCCGCTGATTTCCATCGATTTGATCGTGGAAAACGCCCACGGCGAATTTCTGCTTGGCAAGCGCCTCAATCGTCCGGCGCAGGGGTACTGGTTCGTGCCCGGCGGTCGGGTGCAAAAAGATGAACCGCTGCGCGCGGCCTTTGAGCGGCTGACTGACGCTGAGCTGGGGTTAGGTTTACCGCTGTCCGCTGCAGAGTTTTACGGGGTCTGGCAGCACTTCTATGACGACAACTTTTCCGGGGAAGATTTCTCAACGCATTACATCGTGTTGGGATTTCGTCTGCGGGTGTCGGAAAACGACCTGCAGCTGCCTGACGTTCAACATGACGCGTACCGCTGGCTGGCAATTGAAGAGATTCTGACCAGTGACCATGTGCACGACAACAGCCGGGCTTACTTCTGTGAGAAGAGTCAGGCCGGAGTACCCGGGCTATGAAGATCCTTGTGTATGGCATCAACTATTCGCCGGAGTTGACCGGTATTGGTAAATACACCGGTGAAATGGTGGAGTGGATGGCACAACAGGGGCATGACGTACGGGTGATCACTGCGCCGCCTTATTATCCGCAGTGGAAGGTCAACGGTCGCTATTCATCCTGGCGCTATCGTCGTGAAGAGGGCGATGCCATCGTCTGGCGTTGTCCGCTGTATGTGCCTGAGCAGCCTTCTACGCTCAAGCGTGTGCTGCATCTAGGCAGTTTCGCTCTGAGCAGTTTCTTTCCGCTGCTGGCGCAGCGTCGCTGGAAGCCAGATCGCATCATTGGGGTAGTGCCGACGCTGTTTTGTACGCCGGGCATGCGTCTGCTGGCGAAGCTGTCCGGGGCGCGCACGCTGCTGCATATTCAGGATTACGAAGTCGATGCCATGCTGGGGCTTGGCATGGCGGGCAAAGGCAAGCGTGGCGCGGTGGCAAAACTGGCCAGCGCCTTTGAGCGCAGTGGGCTGTTGAATATGGATCATATTTCGACCATTTCTCGCTCAATGATGAATAAAGCGCAGGAGAAGGGCGTTGATGCACAGAAGGTCATTTTCTTTCCGAACTGGTCAGAAGTAACACGTTTTCGTGACGTGAACGATGCCGATGCTCTGGCGTTGCGCCAGCAACTGGGCTTGCCTGATGATAAAAAAATCATTCTCTACTCAGGCAATATCGGTGAAAAGCAAGGGCTGGAGAGTGTGATCGACGCAGCGGCCCTGTTGAGCGAACAGCCCTGGCTGTTTGTGATTGTCGGGCAGGGCGGGGGGAAAGCGCGGCTGGAGAGTATGTCTAGTGAACGCGGCCTGAACAATGTGATCTTCTTTCCGCTGCAATCTTATGACGCGCTGCCTGCGCTGCTCAAGATGGCGGACTGCCATCTGGTGGTACAAAAGCGCGGTGCGGCGGATGCCGTATTGCCCTCCAAACTGACCAATATCCTCGCCGTTGGCGGTAACGCGGTGATTACCGCCGAACCGGAGACCGAGTTGGGTCAGCTGTGTGACGCTCACCCAGGCATCGCGGTGTGTGTCGAACCTGAATCAATGAATGCGCTGGTTGGCGGGATTCAACAGGCGTTAACCATGCCAAAAGTGAACACGGTGGCACGTGAGTATGCCGAACGCACGTTGGATAAAGAAAACGTGCTGAGCCAATTTATTGCAGATATTCGGGGTACATGATGAGTCAAAGCAAACTCTTTCCGGTGGTGATGGCCGGTGGCTCGGGTAGCCGTTTATGGCCTCTGTCCCGCGTGTTGTATCCAAAGCAGTTCCTGTGCCTGAAAGGCGACCTCACCATGCTGCAGACAACGATTTGTCGTCTGAACGGCGTGGAGTGCGAAAGCCCGGTGGTTATCTGTAATGAACAACACCGTTTCATTGTGGCGGAGCAGCTACGACAACTGCACAAGCTGACTGAGAATATTATTCTCGAACCCGCCGGGCGCAATACGGCACCGGCGATAGCACTGGCCGCGCTGGCGGCAAAACGTCAAAGTCCGGGGGAAGATCCGCTGCTGTTGGTATTGGCGGCCGATCACATGATTGCCGACGAGGAGGCATTTCGCGAGGCGGTTCGCAATGCAATGCCCTACGCCAGCGCGGGTAAGCTGGTGACGTTTGGCATCGTGCCGGACCAGCCGGAGACCGGCTATGGTTATATACGTCGCGGCGAGGTTTCGCCATCCAATACTGACGCCGTGGCTTTTCAGGTGGCGCAGTTTGTTGAAAAGCCCAATCTGGAAACCGCGCAGGCTTACGTGGCGAGCGGCGACTACTACTGGAACAGCGGCATGTTTCTGTTCCGGGCCGGGCGCTATCTGGAAGAACTGAAAAAATATCGCCCCGACATTCTTGAGGCCTGCGAAAACGCCATGAGTACGGTTGACCCCGATCTTGATTTTATCCGCGTTGATGAACAGGCGTTTCTCGCCTGCCCGGAAGAGTCTGTGGACTATGCGGTAATGGAACGTACGGCCGATGCGGTGGTTATGCCCATGAACGCAGGCTGGAGCGATGTTGGCTCCTGGTCATCATTGTGGGAAATCAGCGCCCATACCGCTGAAGGCAATGTGCATCATGGTGACGTCATTAGCCATAAAACGGAAAACAGCTACGTGTATGCCGAGTCTGGCCTGGTGACGACCGTCGGGGTGAAGGATCTGGTGGTGGTGCAGACCAAAGATGCGGTGCTGATAGCCGATCGCAACGCGGTGCAGGACGTCAAAAAAGTGGTGGAGCAAATTAAAGCTGACGGACGCCATGAACACCATATTCACCGTGAAGTTTATCGTCCATGGGGCAAGTACGACTCTATTGATGCCGGAGACCGTTACCAGGTGAAGCGGATTACCGTTAAACCCGGTGAGGGATTGTCCGTGCAGATGCATCATCACCGGGCTGAACACTGGGTTGTGGTGGCTGGTACCGCGAAGGTGACAATCAATAACGACATTAAACTGCTCGCTGAAAACGAGTCTGTCTATATTCCGCTGGGGGCGACCCATTGTTTGGAGAACCCGGGGAAAATCCCGCTCGATCTGATTGAAGTGCGCTCCGGATCTTACCTCGATGAGGATGATGTGGTGCGGTTTGCGGACAGATACGGGCGCGCTTAACACAACATCATCGTTGCCGGATGGCGGCGTGTACGCCTTATCCGGCCTACAAACGAACGGTTAGTCATTTTTTGAAAAATATCTCCAGTCAGGAGAGGGCTAACTGTTGCCTGAAGAAGGGTAAATCATGACGAAATTAACCTGTTTCAAAGCCTACGATATTCGCGGCAGGCTGGGCGAAGAGCTGAATGAAGATATTGCGTGGCGTATTGGCCGCGCTTATGGCGAGTACCTGAAGCCAAAAACGATTGCCCTTGGCGGCGATGTGCGCCTGACCAGTGAGACGCTGAAGCTGGCGCTGGCGAAAGGACTGCAGGATGCAGGCGTGGATGTGCTGGATATTGGCATGTCGGGTACCGAAGAGATTTATTTTGCCACTTTCCACCTGGGCATTGACGGCGGTATTGAAGTGACCGCCAGCCATAATCCGATGGATTACAATGGCATGAAGCTGGTGCGGGAAGGGGCTCGGCCCATCAGCGGTGATACCGGTCTGCGCGACGTGCAGCGCCTGGCGGAAGCCAATGACTTCCCGGCGGTTGATGAGACAAAACGTGGCCGCTACCAGCGCATTACTACCCGTGATGCCTACATTGACCACCTGCTGGGTTACATCAATCCAGCCAACCTGAAACCGATGAAGCTGGTGCTCAATTCCGGCAACGGCGCGGCAGGTCCGGTGGTTGACGCCATTGAAGCCCGTTTTAAGGCGCTGGGCGTGCCGGTCGAGTTCATCAAAATTCACAACATGCCGGATGGCAACTTCCCCAACGGTATTCCCAATCCTCTGCTGCCGGAATGCCGGGCCGACACGCGCAATGCGGTGATTGAACACGGCGCGGATATGGGGATTGCCTTCGACGGTGATTTTGACCGCTGCTTCCTGTTCGATGAAAAAGGTCAGTTCATTGAAGGCTACTACATTGTCGGCCTGCTGGCGGAAGCGTTTCTGGAGAAGAATCCGGGGGCGAAAATTATCCACGACCCACGCCTGTCCTGGAACACCGTGGATGTGGTGACGGCGGCAGGCGGTAAACCGGTGATGTCTAAAACCGGGCACGCGTTTATCAAAGAGCGGATGCGCCGTGAAGATGCCATTTATGGCGGTGAAATGAGCGCGCACCACTATTTCCGCGATTTTGCCTATTGCGACAGCGGAATGATCCCGTGGCTGCTGGTGGCGGAGCTGCTGTGTCTGAAAGGGCAGTCGCTGGGCGAACTGGTTCGTGACCGGATGGTGGCCTACCCGGCGAGCGGAGAAATAAACAGTACACTGGCAGAGCCGACGGCGGCGATTGCGCGCGTGGAGCAGCATTTTTCCCGTGAGGCGTTGTCGGTGGACAGAACGGACGGTATCAGCATGTCGTTTGTCGACTGGCGCTTTAATTTACGCTCATCCAATACCGAACCGGTGGTGCGCCTGAACGTGGAATCGCGCGGAGATATTCCGTTGATGGAAGCGCGAACGCGCACTCTTCTGGCGTTACTGAATCAGTAATGCTGGTGCTTCCTTTGCCCGATGCTGGGCAAAGGGTGACTAACAGGAACCACGATGACACATCTAAAAAAGCGCGAACGCGCCAAAACCAATGCGTCGTTAATTTCGATGGTGCAACGCTTTTCAGATATCACCATCATGTTTGGCGGGTTGTGGGTAATCTGCGAATTAAGCGGTTTGCCTTTCCTGTACATGCACCTGCTGGTGGCGCTGATCACGCTGGTCGTTTTTCAGATGCTCGGTGGCATAACGGATTTTTATCGCTCCTGGCGTGGTGTCAAAATTTCCACTGAGCTGGTGCTGTTACTGCAAAACTGGTCGCTGAGTCTGATTTTTTGCGCAGGTCTGATCGCCTTTAATAACGATTTTGACAACCGTCTCGCCGTCTGGCTGGCGTGGTATCTGCTATCCAGCGTTGGCCTGGTGTTGTGCCGTTCGTTTATTCGCTACGGCGCGGGATGGATGCGCAATCGCGGGTACAACACTCGTCGGGTGGCGGTGGCAGGTGAGCTGCCAGCCGGACAAATGCTACTGGACAGTTTTCGCCATGAACCGTGGCTGGGGTTTGAAGTAGCAGGTGTCTATCACGATCCTATCCCTGGAAAAAACTCCCGCGACTGGGCCGGTAATCTGCAACAACTGGTGGATGACGCCAAAGCCTCACGCATTCATAACGTTTATATCGCCATGTCGATGAGCGATGGCGCCAGCGTCAAAAAACTGGTGCGTGAGCTGGCTGATACCACCTGTTCTGTGATCCTTATTCCTGATGTCTTTACCTTCAACATTCTGCATTCACGGATTGAAGAGATGAACGGCATTCCGGTGGTGCCGCTGTATGACACGCCGCTCTCGGGGATTAATCGTCTGTTAAAGCGCGCGGAAGATATCGTGCTGGCTTCGCTGATCCTGCTGCTTATTTCTCCGGTGCTGTGTGGCATAGCGCTACTGGTAAAACTGACCTCCAAAGGACCGGTGATTTTCCGCCAGACCCGCTATGGCATGGACGGCAAACCGATCAAAGTCTGGAAGTTTCGTTCGATGAAAGTGATGGAAAACGACGCGGTGGTGACGCAGGCGACGCAAAACGATCCGCGCGTTACCCCTGTGGGGAATTTCCTGCGCCGAACGTCGCTCGATGAACTGCCGCAGTTTATTAACGTGCTGACCGGAGGCATGTCTATCGTCGGGCCACGCCCGCATGCGGTAGCGCATAACGAACAGTATCGCCAACTGATCGAGGGGTACATGTTACGCCATAAGGTGAAACCGGGGATTACCGGCTGGGCGCAAATCAACGGCTGGCGGGGTGAAACCGATACGCTGGAAAAAATGGAAAAACGTGTGGAATTTGACCTCGAATACATTCGCGAGTGGAGCGTGTGGTTCGATATCAAAATTGTTTTTCTGACGGTATTCAAAGGCTTTGTCAACAAAGCGGCGTATTAACATGAGTTTACGAGAAAAAACGCTTAACGGCGCAAAGTGGTCGGCGATTGCCACGGTGATCATCATTGGTCTGGGGCTTATCCAGATGACCGTACTGGCACGGATTATTGATAACCACCAGTTCGGGTTGTTAACCGTGGCGCTGGTGATCATCGCGCTGGCCGATACGTTGTCTGACTTTGGTATCGCCAACTCAATTATTCAGCGTAAAGAGATTGGCTATCTTGAACTGACCACGCTGTACTGGCTCAACGTTGGGATGGGTATCGTGGTATGCGTGGCGATGTTTCTGTTGAGCGAGACGATTGCCCATGTGCTCAATAACCCAGAACTGGCACCGCTCATCAAAACCTTATCACTGGCGTTTGTGGTGATACCGCACGGGCAGCAGTTTCGCGCGCTGATGCAAAAAGAGCTGGCCTTCAACAAAATTGGCATGATTGAAACCAGTTCGGTACTGGCCGGTTTTACCTTTACCGTAGTCAGCGCCCATTTCTGGCCGCTCGCACTGACGGCCATTCTCGGGTATCTGGTAAACAGTACGCTACGTACGCTGCTGTTCGGCTATTTTGGTCGCCGGATTTACCGTCCGGGGCTGCATTTTTCTCTGGCATCGGTTTCGTCGAATCTGTGTTTTGGTGCGTGGCTGACGGCAGACAGCATCATCAATTACATCAATACCAACCTTTCCACGCTGGTTTTAGCCCGCACGTTGGGAGCTGGCGTGGCGGGCGGATTCAATCTCGCCTGGAATGTGGCGGTTGTCCCCCCGATCAAACTGAACCCGATTATCACCCGCGTGCTGTTTCCGGCGTTTGCCAAAATCCAGGACGACAGTGAAAAGCTGCGAGTGAATTTTTACAAGCTGCTGTCGGTGGTTGGGATTATCAACTTCCCGGCGCTGCTGGGACTGATGGTGGTGTCGAATAATGTGGTGCCGCTGGTATTCGGCGAGAAGTGGAACGGCATTATCCCCATCCTGCAACTGCTGTGCATTGTTGGGCTGCTGCGCTCGGTGGGGAATCCAATAGGATCGCTTTTGATGGCGAAAGCGCGGGTTGATATCAGCTTTAAATTCAATGTGTTCAAAACCTTTCTGTTTATTCCCGCCATTTTCATCGGTGGACATCTGGCCGGGGCAATTGGCGTGACGCTGGGCTTTTTGTTGGTCCAGGTGATTAACACAGTCCTCAGCTATTTCGTGATGATTAAACCTGTTCTTGGCCCCAGCTACCGCCAGTACATGCTCAGTCTTTGGCTGCCGTTGTATCTCTCCTTGCCAACCCTTGTGGTGAGTTATGCGCTGGGTGTGTTGCTGCATGGGCAACTGTCGTTGGGCGTGTTGTTGGGGAGCCAGATAGCGGCAGGGGCGCTGGCGTTTGCGCTAATGATGGTGCTGTCGCGTCATCCGCTGGTGGTGGAAATAAAACGCCAGCTCTGTCGCAGTGAAAAAATGAAAACCTTGCTCCGTGCAGGATAAGAACAACGCTTTAAGAGGTCATAATGAAACTATTAATTTTGGGCAACCATACCTGCGGGAACCGAGGGGATAGCGCGATCCTGCGCGGTTTACTGGATGCCATTAACGCGTTGCGTCCTGAGACTGAAGTGGATGTTATGAGCCGTTACCCGGTGAGCTCCTCATGGTTGCTGAACCGCCCGGTGATGGGCGATCCGCTGTATTCGCAGATGAAGCAACACAACAACGCAGCGGGTGTTATGGGGCGCGTGAAGAAAGTGCTGCGTCGCCGCTATCAGCATCAGGTACTGCTCTCGCGTGTTACCGACTCCGGTAATCTGCGCAATATCGCTATCGCCCAGGGTTTTACCGATTTTGTTCGTCTGCTGTCGCGCTATGACGCCATCATCCAGGTCGGCGGATCGTTCTTTGTCGATCTGTATGGCGTACCGCAGTTTGAACATGCCCTGTGTTCGTTTATGGCGAAAAAACCGTTGTACATGATTGGTCACAGCGTGGGGCCATTCCAGGATGAGCAGTTTAATCAACTGGCGAACTACGTGTTTGGTCACTGTAATGCGTTGATTTTACGTGAATCCGTCAGTCTTGATCTGATGAAGCGCAGCGAAGTAACCACGGATAAAGTTGAAACAGGCGTGGATACGGCCTGGCTGGTCGACAATCATCATGAGGATTTTGAGCCAGGTTATGCGGTACAGCACTGGTTAGATATGGCGGCTAAACAGAAGACCGTTGCCATTACATTACGCGAGTTGGCCCCTTTTGATAAGCGTCTGGGGACAACGCAGCAGGCCTATGAGCAAGCCTTTGCCGGGGTGGTGAACCGCATCCTCGATGAAGGTTACCAGGTGATTGCACTGTCAACCTGCACCGGTATTGATAGTTACAACAAAGATGATCGCATGGTGGCGTTAAACCTGCGCCAGTATGTTAACGACCCGGCTCGATATCACGTGGTGATGGATGAACTTAACGATCTGGAGATGGGGAAGATTCTGGGAGCATGCGATCTGACGGTGGGTACTCGCTTGCACTCGGCCATCATCTCGATGAATTTTATGACGCCTGCCATCGCCATTAACTACGAGCATAAATCGGCAGGGATTATGCAACAGTTGGGGTTACCGGAGATGGCTGTCGATATTCGCCACCTGCTCGATGGCAGCCTGGAAGGAAAGGTCGCCGATACCCTCGGACAGTTACCTGAACTGAACATACGGCTTGGGGACGCTGTGACACGTGAACGCGAACGCGGGGTACACATGGTGCAGTCGGTTTTAACGCGTATTGAGGGGGAAAAATGAAGATTGGCTTTTTCCTGCTTAAATTTCCGCTCTCTTCTGAGACCTTTGTACTCAATCAGATAACCGCATTTATCGATATGGGCTACGACGTGGAGATTGTCGCTTTGCAGAAGGGCGATCTTGAAAATACGCATGCCTCATTTAATACCTACCGGCTGGGTGAAAAAACGCGCTGGTTGCTCAATGAACCGGAAAGCAAACTGGCGAAGCTGAAATATAGGGCCGCGGCGGCTCTGCACGGTCTCACCCGCGCAGCGACCTGGAAGGCGCTTAATGTTGCACGCTATGGCGAGGAGGCGCGCAATCTGATTTTGGCGGCTATTTGCGGCGGGAATCCGCAGGCGTTTCAGGCGGATGTCTTTATTGCTCATTTTGGGCCGGCAGGCGTAACCGCCGCCAAGTTGCGTGAGCTTGGGATGATCCGCGGAAAAATCGCCACGGTTTTTCACGGCGTCGATGTTTCGCATCGGGATGTGCTTACCCGCTATACCCCTGAGTATCAGCAACTGTTTCAACGTGGAGATTTGATGTTACCCATCAGCAATCTCTGGGCCGGACGTTTAAAAAACATGGGATGCCCGCCGCAAAAAATCGCGGTTTCGCGTATGGGTATCGACATGACGCGTTTTACCCCTCGCCAACTGAAAGCACCAGCTGCACCGCTGGAAATTATCTCTGTCGCCCGGTTAACCGAGAAAAAAGGACTGCACGTCGCCATCGAAGCCTGTCGACAGTTAAAAGAGCAGGGCGTCTCATTTCGTTATCGCATCCTGGGTATCGGCCCTTGGGAGCGTCGTTTACGTACGCTGATCGAGCAATATCAACTTGATGACGTGATTGAGATGCCTGGCTTTAAGCCCAGTCATCAGGTAAAGGAGATGCTTGAGCAGGCGGATGTATTTTTACTGCCGTCGATTACCGGAAGAGACGGTGATATGGAGGGGATCCCGGTGGCGCTGATGGAGGCGATGGCGGTAGGTATTCCGGTGATTTCTACCGTTCACAGTGGGATCCCTGAGCTGGTCGAGTCGGGCAAGTCTGGCTGGCTGGCACCGGAAAATGACGCGCAGGCACTGGCAGAGCGTTTAACGGCATTTAGCCTGCTCGATAGTGAGCAGGTACAGCCGATTGTGCTGTGTGCGCGCGAAAAAATTGAAACTGAATTTAATCAGCTAGCGATCAATAAACAGTTAGCCAGTCTGCTGCAAACGATGTAAATCGAGGTTGTATGTCAGAGAACAAACTCTCACGCCGTACTTTTCTGACGGCAGGCTCTGCGCTTGTCGTACTGCATACTCCCGTTGTCCGGGCGCTTGAATCATCGGATAGCGTCAACATTCAGGATTACAACCCAAAGGATTGGGTCGCTTCTTTCCGGCAGGCGTTCCAGGAAGGACAAACGGTAGTCGTACCCAAAGGACTGGAATGTAAGGATCTCAATACCGCTGTCGTTATTCCGCCAGGCAAAACGCTACACCTGCAAGGGCGAATAAGCGGCAATGGCCGAGGGCGCTTTATTCTGCAGGATGGATGTAAGGTGATGGGTGAGCAGGGCGGGAGCCTAAGGAATGTTACTCTCGATGTGCGCGGTTCGGACTGCGTGATAAAAGGGATTGCCATGAGTGGTTTCGGCCCGGTGACGCAAATCTATATCGGCGGCAAAACACCGAGGCTGATGCGTAATCTGGTTATCGATGATATTACCGTCACGCGCGCTAACTATGGGATCCTGCGTCAGGGATTTCATAACCGGATGGATGACGTAAAGATTACAAACTGCCGTTTTAGCGATCTACAGGGGGATGCCATTGAGTGGAATGTGGCGATCAACGACAGCAACATCCTCATTTCTGACCATGTCATTGAACGTATTAACTGTACCAATGGCAACGTGAACTGGGGCATCGGCATCGGGCTGGCGGGCAGTACCTATGACAATTCCTATCCCGATGAACTGGCGGTAAAAAACTTTGTCGTGGCGAATATCACCGGTACCGACTGTCGACAGCTAGTCCATGTAGAGAACGGCAAACATTTTATCATTCGTAATATCACTGCACGAAATATTACCCCAAATTTTAGTAAGAAAGCGGGCATTGATAATGCGACGGTCGCTATTTATGGATGCGATAATTTCGTGATTGATAATATCAATATGGAAAATAGCGCAGGTATGCTCATTGGCTACGGTGTTATTAAAGGACGATATTTATCCATTCCGCAGAACTTTAAGTTAAATAATATCCATCTGGATAACACAAAACTTGAATATAAATTACGCGGCATTCAGATCTCATCAGGTAATGCAACGTCGTTCGTGGCCATCACCAACGTTGAGATGAAGCGAGCCACGCTTGAGTTGCACAACCAACCGCAGCACCTTTTTTTACGTAACATCAGAGTGATGCAGCAATCCACAACAGGACCCGCGCTCAAGATGCACTTCGATCTACGCCAGGATGTGCGCGGCAAGTTTATGGCCAGACAGGACACACTACTCTCACTGGCCAACGTACATGCAGTAAACGAAACTGGGCAAAGTTCAGTTGACATCGACCGGGTAAACCATCAGGTGGTGAATGTCGAAGCGGTGAATTTTCGACTGCCGGGGCAGGGGAGGTAACTTTGCGACCATTCCTGGCTCAAGTTGTACCCGCCTGGGATTAAGATTACTGCATTCCACAGTTAAGCGGCGTAACATACGCGGCATCGGAGTAATGTAATTCATACTGGCTAAAACAAGCTAAAAAGCTATAATTCAGCAACAATTGAATAGGTGAATGACTTAATGATTAATTTGAAAGCAGTTATTCCGGTAGCAGGTCTGGGGATGCACATGTTGCCTGCCACGAAGGCAATCCCTAAAGAGATGCTGCCGATCGTAGACAAGCCGATGATTCAATACATTGTCGACGAAATTGTAGCTGCCGGTATCAAAGAAATCGTTCTGGTGACTCATGCGTCTAAGAACGCCGTTGAGAACCACTTCGACACCTCTTACGAACTCGAATCGTTGCTTGAGCAGCGTGTTAAACGCCAGCTCTTAGCCGAAGTGCAGTCTATCTGTCCTCCGGGCGTGACTATCATGAACGTTCGTCAGGCTCAGTTGCTGGGTTTGGGGCATTCCATTCTTTGTGCTCGCCCTATCATTGGCGATAACCCGTTTGTCGTGGTATTACCTGACGTCGTTCTGGATACCGCAAGTGCGGATCCGTTGCGCTACAACCTCGCTGCCATGGTGGCACGTTTCAATGAAACCGGGCGCAGTCAGGTGCTGGCTAAACGTATGGAAGGTGATCTGTCTGAATACTCTGTTATTCAAACCAAAGAGGCTTTGGACAACGAAGGTAAAGTCAGCCGTATCGTTGAGTTCATTGAAAAACCCGACCAACCGCAAACGCTGGATTCCGATCTGATGGCCGTAGGGCGCTACGTGCTTTCGGCTGATATTTGGGCAGAACTGGAAAAAACTGAACCAGGTGCTTGGGGGCGTATTCAGTTAACTGATGCTATTGCAGAATTGGCTAAAAAACAGTCTGTTGATGCTATGCTGATGACAGGCGACAGCTACGACTGCGGCAAGAAGATGGGTTACATGCAGGCATTCGTTAAGTATGGACTGCGTAATCTGAAGGAAGGTCCGAAGTTCCGTAAGAGCATCGAGAAGTTGCTGAGCGAGTAGAGATTTACAGGTCTTTGTGACGGTAAGCCAGAAAATAGCGGCAGCTAACATCCAAGCTTCTATGCTTTAGCAATGGAATGTTACTGTCGTTTTTTTATGAAAAATGACCAATAACAACAAGTTAACCTACCAAGTTTAATCATGGCTTTGTCAGATTTTTTCTTGTTTCTGGTAGCATTTGGTAAGACAATTAGCGTTTGAGTTTCGAGCCATAGTGGCAAACCAAACCTTATCATAGTAAATTTTGAGAGCACGCAGTGCACTGGTAGCTGTAAAGCCAGGGGCGGTAGCGTGAGTTTTTATCCACTGTGATAATTAGGAAAAGTAGTGGAAAATATCATATTCTTAACTTTAGACCTTGTTTATCCAGACGACACTGGTGGTCGTAAACTTTCTTTAGGCAGGATTTTACATGAGCAAGAAAAAGGGAGTACTGTAACTGTAATTCATTATAATTATAAGAATCAAGTCGACAATGACGCTAAGATTTTTTTTAAAGCAAAAAATATATCTTTTTATTCATTCAGTCCCTCACAAAAAAATAATGGATTTGGCAGACTTATAGCATATGCCAAATCATGTATTTATAAAATGCCTGAACCTTATTTTTTAATTAACAATGATAGTCGTTTTAAATTATTTTTAGATGATAAAATTCAACAAATTAAACCATCGTTAATATCTATGGAATCTATTTTTTTAGCGAGTGTTAGTGATTTTATTCTAAATAATAAAATAAAATTGAATTATACTTTCCACAATGTCGAATCTGATTTCTATTTCAGTCTATACATATCTGAAACAAATAAAATAAAAAAAATCCATTATTACATTCAATCTTTATTATTAAAAGTTATCGAGAAAAACCTTTTTAATCTCACCGGGAAAATTACATACACATTTTTATCGAAAGAAGATTTAAACGAGTATAAAAAAAGATATATCATCAATGATAATCTTTGCTTGATTAATCACAATAATATAAACATAACAAAAATAATAAATCGGAAAATAAATCATATAGAACCCTTTTTTCTTTTTACGGGAAGTTTAGATTTTCCCGCTAATAGTTTTGCTATTCGGAAATTACTTGAGTATCCAGGGTTGGATTGGACTTGTGTACCTAAGATTGTGATTACTGGATCAATTTCAGAAGATATAAAAAAGACTTTTTCTTGTTTTGAAAATATTTATTTCGCTGGTAGAGTGTCCGAAAATGAGCTATATGAATTATTTACAACATGTGTTGCAAGCATTTCGCCGATCTTAACTGGCGGAGGTATTAAAATAAAAAACTTAGAGGCCATAAAATTAGGAGTGCCACTTATTGCTACTAAGTTTTCATGCATTGGCATAAATACACACTCTGAAAAAGTTATCCTGACAGAGAATGATTCTGTTAGTTTTTACAATGCTATGGTCGGTTTCTATAATAATGTCTGTAGATCATAGGGGAATAATAATGATTATCTTTAATTATGAAAATCATCGAACTGGTGATATGCAGTAAGTTAAGGAATTTTGCATCAAGTTTTACATCCCACTAAAGTAAATGAAGGTTATTAATGAGTAATACAAGAATTTGTCCAGTGATAATGGCTGGCGGTATGGGGAGTCGATTATGGCCACTGTCTAGAGAATTATACCCCAAGCAATTTCTCCGTTTGCAAGGCAAATCAAGTATGCTTCAAACCACAATCGATAGGCTTGATGGGATTGACTGTGAAGAACCGATAGTTATTTGCAATGAACAACATCGATTTATAGTTGCGGAGCAGTTGAGAGAGATAAATAGCTTAGCTGGAAATATTATACTTGAACCTTTTGGCCGTAATACGGCTCCCGCAATAGCGCTTGCTGCTCTTGCTAAGATAAATAGTAATGAAAATCATGATCCGATACTATTAGTTTTGGCTGCTGATCATATTATTCAAAACGAAGATGCTTTCCGCGAAGCAGTGCAAAATGCAGTTTCATACGCTGAAAATGGCAAGCTTGTTACTTTTGGTATAATACCTGATCACCCTGAAACAGGTTATGGTTATATTCGTCGAGGAAATTTATCTCAGGCCCTTAGTGCTTCATCTGCATTTGAAGTTGCCCAATTTGTCGAAAAGCCTGATCGTGAAACTGCTGAGGCATATGTGGCGAGTGGAGAATACTATTGGAACAGTGGCATGTTTTTGTTCCGCGCCGGTCGCTATCTGGAGGAACTTCGAAAATACCGTCCAGATATTCTTGAAGTTTGTGAAAAGTCTATGAGTGCATCTGATCTAGATCTAGACTTTATTCGCGTTAATGAGCAGTCATTCCAGTCTTGTCCCGCTGAATCAATAGATTATGCTGTGATGGAACACACTGTGGACGCGGTAGTAATGCCAATGTCGGCAGGTTGGAGTGATGTAGGATCTTGGTCATCATTATGGGAGGTGTGCCCCCACTCTGCAGAAGGAAATGTCTATCATGGCGACATTATTAGCCTGAAAACCCAAAATAGCTATATATATGCTGAATCGGGGTTGGTAACTACTGTGGGGGTGAAAGATCTGGTGGTGGTACAAACTAAAGATGCGGTACTAATTGCAGATCGTCACTGCGTTCAAGATGTCAAAAATGTGGTGGAAAAAATAAAAGCAGAGGGTCGCCACGAACACCACACTCACCGTGAAGTATATCGACCATGGGGTAAATATGATTCTATCGACAAAGGCGAACGCTATCAAGTCAAACGGATCACCGTAAAACCCGGAGAGGGGTTATCTGTACAGATGCATCACCACCGCGCAGAACACTGGGTTGTAGTGGCAGGTACAGCTAAAGTAACAGTTAACGGCAAAATCGAACTGCTAGGTGAAAATGAGTCAATTTATATTCCACAAGGTGCTACACACTGTTTGGAAAACCCAGGGAAAATTCCACTTGATGTAATTGAAGTTCGTTCTGGTGCTTATCTTGAAGAAGATGATGTGGTGCGTATTGCTGATCGCTACGGGAGGGTGTAGGTAATTTATCTATATCCTGTGGTAGTGCTGCATTTCTTCAGGCTGCGTCTTTGCTGTGCTATCAAGCGAATAATTAAAAATTAAAATTTGATCATTTACATATCAGAAACGAATTCTTTTAGAAAAGGGAAAGTAATGAATAAGTTAAATTGTTTTAAAGCCTATGATATTCGTGGCAGATTGGATGAAGAAATTAATGAGGAGATCGCGTGGCGGATCGGACGAGCATACGGCGAATACTTAAAACCGGAAACCATTGTATTGGGTGGTGATGTACGCCTGTCAAGTGAGAAGCTAAAACTGGCACTTTCCAATGGTCTTAGAGATGCTGGTGTTGATATACTGGATATTGGCCTGTCTGGTACGGAGGAGATTTACTTTGCCACTTTCTACCTTGGTGTGGATGGCGGCATCGAAGTTACCGCCAGTCATAATCCAATGGACTACAATGGCATGAAATTGGTACGAAAGGGCGCAAGGCCAATCAGTGGAGACACCGGTTTGCATGATATACAGCGACTGGCTGAGATTAACAACTTTTCATCAGTTAATAAGAAGAATCAAGGTAGTTATCGGAAGATCAATCTTCGGAAAAAATATATCGATCACTTGATGGGGTATATTGATTTCAAAAATTTTACACCGTTGAAACTGGTAATTAATTCTGGTAATGGCGCTGCCGGGCCCGTAGTTGATGCTATTGAAGAGAGGTTAAAAGATATGGGTGTTCCTATATCGTTAATTAAGGTGCACAATACTCCCGATGGAAATTTTCCCAATGGTATCCCAAACCCGCTACTCCCTGAGTGTCGTGCTGATACCCGCCAAGCTGTTATTAAACATGGCGCAGATATGGGCATTGCATTTGACGGTGATTTTGATCGCTGTTTTTTCTTTGATGAAACTGGACAATTTATTGAGGGGTACTACATTGTCGGCCTGTTGGCTGAAGCGTTTTTAGATAAATATCCAGGATCAAAAATTATTCATGATCCACGTTTATCGTGGAATACTGAGGAAGTCGTAACAACTGCTGGTGGCGTCCCAGTGATGTCGAAAACTGGACATGCCTTTATCAAGGAACGCATGCGTCTTGAAAATGCTGTCTATGGTGGGGAGATGAGCGCACACCACTATTTTCGAGATTTTGCTTACTGTGATAGTGGTATGATTCCGTGGCTACTGGTTGCGGAATTAGTATGTTTGAAGGGACAGTCCTTAGGGGAATTAGTCCGCGACAGGATGAAGGCATTTCCTGCTAGTGGTGAAATAAATTACCGACTGGCGCAGCCGGAAGAAGCAATTGCTAGGGTAGAAGCATATTTTGCTTCAGAAGCATTGACCGTTGATTGGACTGACGGAGTCAGTATGTCGTTCACTGATTGGCGCTTTAACCTGCGTTTATCAAACACTGAACCTGTAGTTCGTTTGAATGTAGAGTCGCGAGGCGATATCGCCTTAATGGAGTCAATGACTCAACTTATTAAATCCCTATTATTACAATAAACTTAAGTATGAATTTAAAAATGAAAACTATGCTAAATAGCTATTTGCAACAGTCAAGTTCATTTTTAGCAAGGATCTTTGTTTCTTTAATATCAATGTTTTTAAGCATTATTATTGTTCGTCTATATGATAAAAACATCGTCAGTTCTTTTTTTCTTTTTGTAAGTTATACGACATTTTTAACACAAGTTTTTTTATTAGGCATGACACCATTTTTGAATATTTTAGCAGCTAAAAAAATTAAACTTTACGATCTTTATAAAGAAATTATAAAAAAAATATGTATATCAATGCCAATAACAATTATTGCATTATTGGGGTTGGTTGGAATATTAAAAGTTGAGAATGGATATTTTTTATTTTTAGCCACTGTTATTAGCGGGGTGAGCAGTATACTAACAGAGTTAATGAAAGGCAATGGGGCATATATAGCCTCCCAGTTATATAATGGTGGGGTAAGTACATTATTCTTTATAGCTCTACTCGTCGCGAGTAAATTATTTAACTATAATGAGGATGTGATATTTTTATATGTGCTTTCGTTGTTTATTTCATTAGTGATGAATTACTATGAATGGATGTCTAAATATAGAAATGTCTCGACTGTTAGAATTTGTCCAAAAGATAAAATAGCATTCAAGAAAATCTTACCTATTTATTTTGCTACGGTCATTGTCTATTTGTTTTCACAGATTGATCTTTGGTTTGTTTCTAAGAATTTTGACGCTACAATTGTTGCTCAATATGGTTTGGCTATTAGATTAGCAGCATTATTAAGTTTTTCAACATTATCAGTAAGGGCAATAGCTGCTAATCGTATACCTTTATTAATTAATAATAAAGAGTTATTACAAAAGGAAATTCATCACAGTTGTAATTTTTCATTCATGGTGAGTGCGATGACATTGTTATCATTGCTCATATTAGGTTATTGGCTTATTGGTATAGTCTTTGGCTCTGACTATCAGTTTTCGTGGTATATATTAGTAGTTTTCGCTGTGGGGCAGATTATTAACTCCGCAACAGGGCCATGTGACTTTCTCTTAAGTCATACAGGTCATGGTGTATCACTTATGTGGATAACATTTATCTCATTCATCATGTTAGTAATCTTATTTACTTGTATTCAAACATTAAATGCGAGTAATATTTTTTTATACTGCTGCGCGGTTTCTTTTGTAATTTCAATACAAAACCTGAGTGTTATGTATGTAGCATTTAAAAAAACAGGTATTGTAGCTCTACCATATTTCAAAAGAGTATATTCTAGTGTCGAAAAATAATAGAAATTTAATAATTTCATTCTTAACGTTATATATCATATCTGCGCTAATATCGATGTTTCAAACCCTGACGCAGAATAATTATCCTGGGGAATTAGAAGAATTCACAAGGTCTATTTCATCTTTTGAAGTGGTATCAATTAGTTTTTTTAATATAATGTCGTTTGTGGCTTGTTATTTTATATTTTCCATGCTTTCAAGCTTTAGGGTGAAAATAAATAAAAACCTTGGTGTTGTATTTGTAAAGGAAAGGATTAATAAACTTCTATTAATTTTGTTAGTAGCACAGATTCTATTTCTGCTTATTACCAGTGTTGGAAAGGTAACTACTAATGTTAATGAGATTTCTGCATCGCCATACAGTCCATTATTTGCTTTTTTAAAACCAGAACCTTTTATATACCTGTTTTTTTTGACGTTTAGAATGGAAAAGGATTTTTCTTATAGGAAAAACTTACTATTTACTATTAATATATTGCTATTTATAACATTCAAGATTCTTCAAGGGTGGACGAGTTTTCTGCTTATTATGTTTTTTTTGGAGGCTTATGCGCGCTTTCAACGAAATAAAAGTAAATTTGTTTTTTTGTTACCTCTTTTTATTATATTTTTTGGTGGATGGATTTATCAGTATGCATATGTCATAAAAAACGAAATTCGGGGGAGTACTGTTGCACCTATAAGTTATTTTCAAGGTGTGGAGCAACTTACATCAAGATTATCGATGAACCCTGTTTCTTTAGGTGCATATCAAAATTATGATTCCATCATCAAATTGTATCAAAAGGAAAATATTACCTTTAAAGAGTCAGCATCCTTGCTAAGGCCAATTATACCCGGTGGATTAATTGATAAAGACTATAGAATTTTAAATAATAATGTCATTGCATCATTTTATCCGGATTTAAATCAGTACACTAGTTCTGATTTTGGCATTGTCATGTATTATTATATATTATTTAATTCAAGCTTTCCCGATTTCATTCTTTTGATTTTTATCACAATAACATTGTTAATCATAGCAAAAATGTATTTTGATTCTATGTCATCTTATTCAGGGCAATATGATATATTGCTTTTTTTTATTCTTTTTTATACAATTTATACTGTTAGCATTGAAAATGTTTATGGGCAAGGATTTTTTCCGTATATATTTAGCACTGTGTTTTTTTATTTTTCTGGAGGAATTAAATTTATAATAAGGAAATGATTTTTGATGTGTTAAACGCATTTTTAGATAATGAACATGAGGTTTATATAAATTCATGTAAATACAGGACTTGAATAGTGTTTAATTATTCTCAATTATTGATAATGATACGGGAGTAATTTATTTAATAAAATGTTGTAATGGGAATAACTATAAGTAGGTGTTTAATGTTCGATAAGAAGAAAGAATATATAATCGTTAGTGCAACTGCATTGGCAGCAAGTGGGGCATTGACTATTTTACGACAATTTATTCAGCACGCTGCGAATGATATTAATAATTATATTGTTTTTGTTCCAGCTGCAGTAGATTTACCAAGTCATGATAATATTATCTACGTTAAAAATAGTCCCAAAGGGTGGGTGAAACGAATTTATTGGGATTGGATTGGATGCAAAATATTCTTAATGCGACATTCAATCAAAGTAAAAAAAATAATTTGTTTACAGAATTCAAGTATAAATGTTCCATATCCTCAGATAATATATCTCCATCAACCTATCCCGTTTAGCGAGTTTGATTTTTTTCTAAAAGAGTTTAGCTTTAGCAACATTAAGTTGCTTTTGTATAAAAAATTCTACGCACTATTCATTTTTAAATTTATAAATGAGAAATCAATATTTGTGGTGCAAACTGAATGGATGAAAGAAAGTGTATTAAATAAATGCAAAAGATTAAGAAAGAATCAAGTTGTTGTTATAAAACCAGACTTGAAGGTTTTAAATGAAATAAAAGAAGATGAAAAAATATCAAGAAAAACATTATTATATCCAGCCACAGCATTAAGCTATAAAAACCACATAGTAATCCTCAAGGCCTTAACACAATTAGTAGAGAAGTATCACATTCATGATATCAAATTTCAAGTTACTTTTGATGAGGGAGAATATAAGAACTTTGACCGTTTTGTCTATAAAAATAACTTATTAAAAAATATAGAATATCTTGGTGTTATATCTTATAATGATCTCCAAAAGGAATATAAAAGAGCATCGTTAGTTGTGTTTCCAAGTTATATAGAATCATATGGACTACCACTAATTGAAGCTGCTTCATTAGGTAAACGAATAGTGTGCAGCGATTTACCATATGCACGCGATGTACTCGATAATTATGAAGGAAGTGTTTTTGTTAAATACAATGATGTAGACGAGTGGGCTTTTTCAATTTCTAGAGCACTGGATATTATTTCTGGTACACCAATCAGGCCTTACGAAAATAACAATCGTTCTTCATGGCCGGATTTCTTTAAACTCATTTGATAGGGGGAAACAATGTTTAAAAATGCTACTTTACTAATTACTGGTGGTACTGGCTCTTTTGGGAATGCTGTTTTACGACGCTTTTTAGATTCAGATATTGGCGAAATTCGAATCTTTAGTCGTGATGAGAAAAAACAAGATGATATGCGTAAAAAATACGCAAGTGATAAGCTGAAATTTTATATAGGCGACGTTAGAGACTATAGTAGTGTATTGACAGCGACTCGTGGGGTCGATTTCATATATCATGCAGCAGCATTAAAGCAAGTACCTTCATGTGAGTTCTATCCAATGGAGGCAGTTAAGACTAACGTTATTGGGACTGATAACGTATTGGAAGCTGCAATTGCAAATAAAGTTTCACGTATTGTTTGTTTAAGTACTGATAAAGCTGTTTATCCAATTAATGCGATGGGTACATCTAAGGCTATGATGGAAAAAGTCATCGTAGCTAAGTCAAGAAATCTACCTAAAAATATTACAATCTGTGCTACGCGATATGGGAATGTAATGGCGTCACGAGGTTCAGTCATCCCTCTCTTTATTAATCAAATCCTTGAAGGACGCCCAATCACCATCACCGATCCGTGCATGACTCGATTCATGATGACTTTAGATGATGCCGTAGACCTTGTGTTACATGCATTCGAGCATGGCACTAATGGTGATATTTTTGTTCAAAAAGCACCAGCTGCAACAATAGAAACACTAACAAAGTCATTACTTGAAATAACTAAACAACATTCTCACCCAATTAATATTATCGGAACTCGCCATGGTGAGAAACTATTCGAGGTACTATGTAGTCGAGAAGAAATGTTAGTTGCAGAAGACCAAGGTAATTACTATCGTATACCTAGTGATAAACGCGATCTAAATTATGAAAAATTCTTCGATAAAGGGACTAAAGAAATTCAGTCTTTTGAAGACTATAACTCTCATAATACCCGTCGTTTAAATGTTGAGGAAATGATAGATCTCCTTCGAAAATTAGACTATATCAATAAAATTGAAGCTGGTGAAAAGGCAGATCCAGATGCGTAAAAAAATCCTAATTGTTGGTGCAAATGGCATGCTAGGTAGTAGTTTACTACGCTATTTTTCATCGATTGGTGGTTATGAAGTTCTTGGTACGACAAGAAATATTGTTGTTGCAGAACAGCTTGAACAAAAGCTCAATGTGAAAATTATTGACAATGTTGATGCCACTGATTTTAAACGATTAGAGTCTGTAGTAGCAGAGCATAAGCCAAATATTGTCCTCAACTGCGTTGGCATAATTAAACAACTTGATGCGGCAAAAAACAATATATTGTCTATTGAAATTAACTCATTACTTCCACACAAATTAGCTAAATTATGTTCAGCTCATAATGCGAAATTAATCCATTTTTCAACTGATTGCATTTTTAAAGGTACGAAAGGTAATTATGTTGAGGATGATGAGTCTGATGCTATAGATTTATATGGAAAATCTAAGTTCTTAGGTGAAGTTGGTTATGATGGACATTTAACATTACGAACTTCTATTATCGGTCATGAGTTGGGGTCAAATCATAGCCTTGTTGACTGGTTTTTATCACAACAGAATTCAGTGACAGGATTTACTAACGCAATATTCTCCGGACTCCCGACTTGTTATATGGCAGAGGTTATCCATGAGTATGTTCTTCCAAACAACCTTTCTGGCTTATTTCATTTAAGTGTAGACCCAATTAGTAAATATGATTTACTGAATATTATAAAAAAAGTATATGGCAAAAATATTGATATAAAGCCAACTGACGATTTTAGAATAGACCGCAGCTTGAATTCTGCACTATTTAGTAATAAAACAAATTTTGCCCCAGAACCTTGGACTAAATTAATTGAGAAGATGAATGATGAATACAATAAATATTTCTAAAACAAAAATACGGGTTGTTACTGTAGTTGGTACTAGACCTGAAATTATTCGTTTATCTCGGGTCATTGCTGTTCTCGATGAGTACACTGAACATTTTCTTGTTCATACAGGGCAAAATTATGATTACGAACTCAATGAAGTATTCTTTAATGAGCTTGAAATCAGAAAACCTGATTTTTTCCTGAATGCTGCAGGTCAGAATGCTGCTGAGACTATTGGAAACGTAATTATTGAGGCCGATAAGGTGTTTGATAAATTGCAACCTGAAGCTTTGCTTATTCTCGGTGACACAAATAGTGCTCTAGTTTCCATTGCAGCTAAAAGACGTAAAATTCCCATTTTTCATATGGAAGCGGGAAATCGATGCTTTGATTTCAGGGTTCCAGAGGAGATAAATAGAAAGATTGTTGATCATATTTCAGATATCAATTTGACATATAGTGAAATAGCCAGGGAATATCTGTTGAGGGAGGGTGTTTCAGCAGATCAAATTATTAAAACTGGTAGCCCGATGAGAGAGGTTTTAAATTTTTATAAGGAAAAAATTGTAGCTTCCTCTATTCTTGAAAAACTTAACCTACAATCATCTGGTTATTTCCTTGTCAGTAGCCATCGAGAAGAAAATGTTGATTCACCTCAAAAATTGCGCTCTCTAATTGAGACGTTAAATGCATTGTCTGAGAAATATAAATTGCCAATAATAGTATCAACACATCCGCGCACTCGTAATAGAATTGATGCTTTGGATATTACGGTAAGTAATAATATCATTTTTTCTAAGCCATTTGGCTTTTTAGATTATATAAAACTGCAGCAGAATGCTCGTGTTGTACTTTCAGATAGTGGAACTATAACTGAAGAATCATCGGTGTTGAATTTTCCAGCATTAAACCTTCGTGAAGTGCATGAGCGACCTGAAGGATTTGAAGAAGCTGCTGTTATGTTTGTCGGGCTGGATAAAAACAGAATTATTCAGGGAATCGACATTTTACAGAGTCAAAAACGTGGTGACAATGATCGTGACCTCCATATGGTTACAGATTATCAGATAGATAATGTTTCAATTAAAATTCTTAGAATTATTATGAGCTATACCAACTTTGTTAATCAAAAAGTTTGGAAAAAATCCTAATGCGTATTGCGTTAATATGTGATGACTATTTACCTCATAGTACTCGCGTTAGTGCAAAAATGATGCATGAATTGGCATGTGAACTTTTATGCAAAGGTCATGAACCAGTCGTTATTTGTCCTGACGATAAAATTAAATCTCTTGATATTTTGAAGTTGGATGGTGTTACAATTTATAAATTTCCTAATGGATCTATAAAAGATGTATCTAAGTTCTATAGGGCTATAAATGAATCTGCACTTTCATTTAATGCATGGCGATTTGTTAGTAAACATCTTAGCGAAGATAAAATAGATGGAATTGTATACTACTCACCATCTATATTTTTCGGGCCGTTAGTAAAAAAAATTAAACAAAAGCACCGCTGTAAATCTTACTTAATATTAAGAGATTCTTTTCCTCAATGGTTAGTGGATCAGAAAATAATTAAGAAAAATGGGCTCGCAGAGAAATACTTCAGATGCTTTGAGCGGATCAATTATAATGCTGCAGACTGTATTGGTGTAATGTCAGATAGAAATAAAGATATTTTTATCAACAAATATAGTGATAAGTACAATGTGCAAGTTTTATTTAATTGGGCTAATTTCAAAAGCATAGATATAATTCCGCATTCAACTCTATTGTCAAAAATGTCACTTCAGGATAAAGTGATCTTTTTTTATGGTGGTAATATTGGACATGCTCAGGATATGATGAACTTAATGAGGCTGGTTAAATCAATGGCTTATCGTGATGATGTTCATTTTTTATTAGTTGGTCAGGGAGATGAGGTACCTGTTGTTGAGAATTTTATTTTAAATAACTCATTGAATAATTGCACATATTTACCATCTATAACCCAATGTGAATTTAAGTCTGTATTAAAAGTTGTAGATGTTGGCCTATTCAGTCTTGCTAAAAATCATTCAGTTCATAATTACCCAGGTAAATTATTAGGATATATGGCGAATAAGCTTCCTATATTAGGTAGTGTTAATGAAGGTAATGATGTTATGCAGGTTATTAATAGTGCAAAGGCAGGTTTTGCTTTTGTTAACGGCAACGATGAGGCTTTGCTTAATGCAGCGATATCTCTTGCAGAGGATACTCAGCTAAGAAAAAGTCTTGGGAATAATGCTTTCTCTTTGTTACAAGAGAAATTCTCTGTGGAAATGGCCGCTGATACGATCTTAAAAAATTTATTTTCCTGACATTGATATGGTGGTTTTTATGAAAGTATCTTTTTTAACTCAAGATGATTTTGAAGATTTAACTCAGGAAGCATTTGCATCCATTCGATTGAGAACCCATCTACTTCTTCATGAAAGCCCTAACGGGTAATGACTCCAACTTATTGATAGTGTTTTATGTTCAGATAATGCCCGATGACTTTGTCATGCAGCTCCACCGA